>JBOHOM010000081.1:0-5786 GCA_050731075.1 Nitrospiraceae bacterium | reverse complement strand
GACCTGTTGCTCTCGTATTGCAACGGGTGGGCACGGCGGTCAGGAGCGGAAGCCTTCTGGTATTCCATCACCCGCAAGGCGGGTACCCGCGTGGTCTGCGACCACGGTGCGGTGGTCAGTACCAGCTTTCCTTCTCCTGACGCCGGGCGGGGCCCCGCTGCTCGGGTACCCGTTGCTCTCAATACTGCAACGGGTGATGACGTCGCTACAGACCGCATGCCCTCGTTCGATAGACTTGGACTTAGATGATTCGGTCACACGCTAATCGGTCAGCAGCTCGATAGCATGCTCCAACGCTCCCAACAGCGACCTGAACTTCGCTGGGCAATGGGATTAGCTTAGGTTAGTCGTGGGGAAGTAGATCTTTTGTTTGGTGTCTCTTGGGTGACGATGAACATTAAGATCAAAATCTGCGGGATTACGAATGTCGAGGATGCGCTGGCGGCGGTGGAGGCCGGCGCGGACGCGCTCGGCTTCGTGTTCCACCGGGAAAGCCCACGCTGCGTGGTGTTGGAGGTGGTCCGCCGGATCGTCGCTCGGCTTCCGCCGTTCGTGCTGCCGGTGGGCGTCTTTGTGAACGAAGACCTGAAGACGGTGCGCGATCAGATGGACGAATGCGGGTTGGCGCTAGCCCAGCTCCACGGGGATGAGTCCGCCGCCTACTGCGAGGCCTTGGGTCGGCCGATTCTGAAGGGCATCAGGCTCCGGGACAGGAGCTCGTTGTTGGCTCTGGCGGAATACAAGGGGCGCGCGCGGGTGCGGGGCTTTGTGGTGGACGCATTTTCGGAGACGCTGTTTGGCGGCACGGGGCAGGTGACAGACTGGAATCTGGCGGCCGAGGCAGCGGGAACCGGGTCAGTGCTCTTAGCCGGCGGCCTCACCCCCGAAAATGTGGCCGAGGCGATCCAGAAAGTTCGGCCGTACGGCGTGGACGTGAGCAGCGGGGTGGAGGCTCGTCCCGGCAAGAAAGACCAGGCGAAAATCCAGGCGTTCGTTCGGGCCGCGAAGCTTGCCTCGGCACAGTCCTGAGTCTATACTGCGGAATTGCGACAAGTGAACCGTCACACGCGACGAAGACCCTGAACCTCAACCCTAGCCTTCTCACGCACAATGGCGGCATTGCCTGACACACACGGCCGGTTCGGGAAGTACGGCGGGCGCTATGTGCCGGAAACGCTGATGCCCGCGCTCCTGGAACTGGAACAGGCCTACCTGAAAGCCCGCCGCGATCGGCGCTTCCAAGCCGAACTCGATCAGTATCTGAAGCTCTACGTCGGACGGCCCACGCCGCTCTATTTCGCGGAGAAGCTCACGCGCCGGCTCGGCGGCGCGAAGATTTACCTGAAGCGCGAGGACCTCTGCCACACCGGCGCGCACAAGATCAACAACACCATCGGACAGGGACTGCTGACCCGGCGGATGAAGAAGCGGCGGGTGATCGCCGAGACCGGGGCGGGCCAGCACGGGGTCGCCGTGGCCACGGTCGCCGCCTTGTTCGGCCTGACCTGCGAGATTTACATGGGCACTGAGGACATGCAGCGCCAGGCCTTGAATGTCTTTCGAATGCGGCTGCTCGGCGCGACGGTCACGGGCGTCAATGCCGGTAGCCGGACGCTCAAGGATGCCATCAGCGAAGCGATGCGGGACTGGACCACCAACGTCCGGACCACGCATTATATCCTGGGCTCGGTCCTGGGCGCCCACCCGTATCCCATGATGATCCGCGACTTTCAGTCCGTGATCGGGCGGGAAGCCCGCCGTCAGATCGTGGCCGCTGAAGGGCGGTTGCCGGACTGCCTGGTGGCCTGCGTCGGCGGAGGGAGCAATTCCCTCGGCCTCTTTTATCCCTTCCTGAAGGATCGGACCGTCAAAATGGTCGGGGTCGAGGCGGGAGGACTCGGGATCGAAAGCGGAAAACATGCCGCGCGGTTTGCCGGCGGCCGCCCCGGCGTGCTGCATGGGACCATGACCTATCTCTTACAAGACGATGACGGTCAGATCAATCTGACCCACTCGGTCTCCGCGGGGCTGGACTATGCGGCGGTGGGACCGGAGCACAGTTTCTACCACGACGCCGGCCGTATCCGGTACACGTCGGCGACGGACGAGGAAGCGCTCTCGGCGTTCGATCTCGTGTCACGCGAGGAGGGCATCGTGCCTGCGTTGGAATCCGCGCACGCGGTCGCCGAAGTCGTCAAGCTGGCGCCGACCATGAAGCCACGCCAGGTCGTAATCGTGAATCTCTCCGGACGCGGCGATAAAGATGTGCAACATGTGGCCCGCCTCAGGGGCGTGCCTCTGGGCGTCTGATGACCAATCGGCTGGATTCGACATTTGAGCGGCTCCGTGCTCATCGGCGGAAGGCGCTGATCGCTTACGTCATGGCGGGCGATCCGTCATTGCCCGAGACCGAGGCCCTGGTGCTGGAGCTCGAACGGGCCGGCGCGGACATCATCGAGCTGGGGGTGCCGTTTTCCGACCCGATCGCCGATGGTCCGGTCATCCAGAAAGCCGCTGAACGGGCGCTGCGGAGCGGCACCTCGTTGCGACGGATCCTGCCGGCAGTGTCCGCGCTGCGCGCCAAGACCCAGATTCCGCTCGTGCTCATGGCGTACTACAACACCATCTATGCGTTCGGCGAGCCCGCGTTCTGTCGGCAGGCGGTAGAGGCGGGCGTGGACGGCTTCATCGTGCCGGATATGCCGCCGGAGGAGGCCGGCCTGCTTGAGGCGGCCGCAGCACAGGCCGGGCTGCGGCTGATCTTTCTCCTCGCCCCCACCAGCACACCGGCGCGGCGCACCGGGATCGCACGCCGGTCGAAGGGCTTCGTCTATTACGTCTCACTGACCGGCATTACCGGCGCCAAACTGCCCGATCTGGAGGAGGTCCGGCGCAACGTGGAAAAAATCCGACAGGCGACGGAGACTCCGGTGGCGGTGGGCTTCGGCGTCGCCACAGCCAAGGACGTCTCGCAAGTAGCCGCGATCGCCGATGGCGTCATCGTCGGAAGCGCCATCGTCCGGCAGATCGGCGAGCATCAGCATGATCCGCATCTGCCGGGACGCGTAGGGGCATTCGTTCGGTCGCTGAAAAGCGCGATGACTCACGGACAAGTTGAGGTGAAGGCTCAGGCGTCCGCAGACTCGGCCTCAACCGTAACCTAAACCTGAGCCTTGGTTTTCAGAGGGTGCAATGGCGACACCACGGCGAGCAAATGGCCGAGCACGTGGCCGTCGCCTCCGAATTGCGACTTCCAACCTTCCCGCCAAGTCACGGAAGCCCGGCGCCGAATCCTCCTCCGTGACCGCGTTCGACAATGCCCGACTGGTTCGAGAGTACCAGGAAAAGATCCGAAGGCTTAGAAAGCTCCAGGAGATCAGCGCCCTCCTCAACTCCACTCTGAACCAGACCGAGATCAGAAAGCGGGCCATCGAGGCCGCCACGGTCGTGATGGATGCCGAGGCGGGGTCGCTGCTGCTCCTGGATGAAGCGGCCGGCGAGCTGTACTTCGAGGTCGCGTTGGGAGAGAAGGGCGAGGGGGTGCGGGAGATTCGTTTGAAAGTAGGACAGGGGATCGCCGGATATGTGGCCAAGACCGGGGAGCCGGAGATCGTCAACGACGTGCAGCATCATCCCCGCTTCGATCGCCGCGGCGACCTGCGGAGCGGCTTCGTGACCCGCAATATGGTCTGCGTCCCGGTGAAAGCCAAGGACAAACTCCTCGGTGTCCTGCAAGCCATCAACAAAAAGGACGGAGGTCTCTTTGTGGAGGAGGATCTGCAGGACTTCGTGAGCCTCGCGCACCAGGTGGGGATCGCGATCGAGAACGCCAACCTGTACGAGGAGATCAATCACCTTTTTGAGGGCTTCATCTCGGCCAGCGTGACCGCGATTGAGAGCCGGGATCCGACCACCAGCGGCCATAGCGGACGCGTCGCCACCCTCACTTGTGGTCTGGCCGAGATCGTGGATCGGATCGACCAGGGACCGTACGCGAGCGTGAAGTTCGACTACGATCAGATGAAAGAGCTCCGGTACGCCGCCGTGCTGCATGATTTCGGCAAGGTGGGTGTGCGCGAGCACATTCTGGTCAAGGGCGACAAGCTGTATCCGGGCGATCTGGCGGTGCTGAAGGCCCGGTTCGACTTCATCAAACGGACGTTGGAGGCGAAGGCGCTGAGGCGCAAGGTGGACGTTCTGACGTCGGGAGACCGGGCGGCGACCGCCGACCTTCTGGCGGAAGTGGACGAGGATCTCGCGCGCCAGGTGGCCGAGACCGACGGGATCTTGGAATTTCTCTTGGCCTGCAACAAGCCGACGGTCTTAAAAACGGAAGGGTTCGAGCGTCTCCACCAGGTCGCCCAACGCAGCTATGACTACTTCGACGGCCCTCGCCCCTACCTGACCTCGCAAGAAACCATGACGCTCTCGATTCCAAAGGGGAGTCTGACCGAGGAAGAGCGCCGCGAAATCGAAAGTCACGTCACCCATACCTTTCGCTTCCTGTCCACGATCCCCTGGACCAAGTCCCTTCAGAACGTTCCGTTGATCGCGTACGGTCACCACGAGAAGCTGGACGGGAGCGGCTATCCTCGAAGGATTCCCGGCGAGACGATTCCGGTGCAGACGCGGATGATGACGATCAGCGACATTTACGATGCGCTCACGGCCTCGGACCGCCCGTACAAGGCGGCGGTCCCCACCGTCAAGGCCCTCTCGATCCTCGAGGACGAGGTGAAACAGGGGAAAGTGGACGCGGATCTGTTACAGATCTTCGTCGACAGCCAGGTCTACCGCCGGGTGCATCCCGCCTGATGCCGTGTGGACGCGATCACGGAATGTACTTGATCATGTCCTCGGAGAGGTCGGCGGCCACATCCTTCAGGTTCGGCTTGAAGAACGTGTAGCTTGTCGCGTTCGTGTGCCTGGCCTTCCAGACGATTGCACCCTGCTTGGGGTCTATTAAGCGGAGCCCCAGCCCCACCTTCGCCCCCTTGACTCCTTCCGAGCGCGTGTATTCCCAGGCGGTGACCTTCACCACCATCAGCGCGTCCGCTTTCAAGGCCTGAGCCAGTTTGGCGGCCGTTCCTTTATCCGAGACGCCGGCTGTCTCGAGGCCGGACATATAGCTGGTCAAGGCCTCGCGGGCCTCATTCGAAGCCGCCAGGAGGCCATTGACCTCATCCGGCGCGAGGACCTGCGTGTAGCGGGCGGATCTCTTCAGCGCATTCGTCACGACTTCCTGCGCCGGCTCGCGCGATTCATCGATTGAGCCGACGACCGGCGGCAGCACGGCAATCGAGCTCGGACGGAACGACTGCGCCCCGGGACCCTCCCACATGTCCTGCAATCCCCCGCATCCGGCCAGAAGCGCGCCTCCGAGCGCTACCCATACAAATATCGAACGCAACATGTGCTTCATAACTCTCCTCTTGGCTGGTGTGATTGCTAAGCTAATTCAGAAAGTCATCGAAAGCGATCCCGATGCGAGCGCCTGTCTCCCTGAGACGTTTGCTCTCTGCTGCATGGCCCTCCTTCCGCGCGCCTGTGAAAGCCAGGCGCGCCTCGAATCGAAGGTAGCAGACGGTCGAATACAGTCAAGGAGAAACTGAATTTTGCTCGAGAGGACGAACGCAGGAGTGCCGCGCGGCGTCAGGGACACGGTGCTCCGGGGGCGGCGGGGTGAAAGCGTCAAACTTGGGTGATCCGGCCGTCCTCCATGTGAATGAGGCGGTCGGCCTGCGCCGAGAGCTTTTCGTTGTGCGTGACGATGACGAAGGTGATGT
>JBOHOM010000080.1:0-2249 GCA_050731075.1 Nitrospiraceae bacterium | reverse complement strand
GTACTGCACCGTCGTGACTTCGTACTTATCGATCTCATACGCATCCAGATAAACTTTTCGCTGCGGGAATTCCGGCTGATAGGAATTTTTGTCCACCTTGCGTTCGCTTCCCATCAGAAAGGTCCCGTCGGGTATGCGGACCAACTCATCCTTGGCGGGCAGCTTGACCCGCTCGGCCGCAATCTTCTTTCCCTCCGGCGTCCACTCGCGGGTCACATCCGCGACATCCAGCGCCCGCGCGGCAACAGCCGCGCACAGCGTCGCTGTCCAGAACACCCCGAACGTTTTCCTCAACACAAGCGCCACTCCGCGGTTGATCTGTGTGGTACTTCTCGTTTGTCTGGTTCGTTTGGTTTGTTTGGTTTTCCGTCCAGAAAAACCAGACAAACCAGACAGACCACATCAACCAGATACACCGGCGTTACATCGGCCGGCCCTTCTTCTCCGGCGGCGCGTTCTGCTCAGACTCTCCCCGATCGAACTCCTCGAGCGGCTGGAAGTTGACCGGCAATTGAAATAAGAAATCGGACAGCGGTTTCAACCGCACATGCCGGTATTCCACGACCCAACTGCCGTCCTTTCTGGCCAGCTTCAGCGGAAACTTGATATCCGTCGCCAACCACTGATAGTAGCGGTCTGTTCGATCCCCCTTTCGGACGGTCACCTCGTACAGTGTGGTGGGGTGCCCGTCCAGCGTTTCGGTCCCGATCGTCTCGCGCGCTACCTCATCGTCCAGCCGCTCACGGACCTTGGGCGCCTGTTCGGGATCATAGGGCACGGTCTTGAAGTGCCGCATCCGGGACAGCAGCAACCACATGACGTCCTTGTCCTTGCGGACGATCGTCACATTCACCGGCCCTGCGTCAAAGTGCTCCAGCCGCCAGCGGTCGTCACGGTAGTAGATCAAGGCCTTGCGGCTGTGCCCGTTGATCCGCGTGATCTGGTCGGCCGTGAACTCCAGGGCCCACACCCAGGTCCCGCTGAACAGCCAGACTGCGCATGCCATGGTCGCTGCCCGCGATCGAGTCATGGGCGAGAGTCTAACGCAGGGCACCGGCTCAGGACCCTCAGGTGATCCACCGCAGGGTGGTCCGTTCCGGTACGGGATGAGTCAGGTTGGGAACACCTGCGAGCTGGTCGAGGTGATATTTCTTCAGGCGCCGGTACCAAACTGCCATCGTGTCGGACTCCAGACTGAGGTTCATCGCGGTGCTATGGCGGTGTCCCAACTCCTGCAGTTCAACGATGGCTCGGTCCTGCCTGAGGGCCGTCCCGGCGAGGGCTCGGGCCAGCCACACCAACGGGAACGCCCAATGAAGGAAATTCCATCCCATGGTGAAGTCCAGTCGAGTCGCACGCTCGGCGATCGGCGTGACCACCACCATGATCGCTCCCCAGCGCGCGCCGACCTCGAACGTTTCAACGTGAATACCGGGCATCAGGAAGTCAACCGTCGTCCGGGCCGGCGTGAGCCTGGGATTGAGCACGCGAAAGATGACGGTGCTGGGCAGGTGGACGTTGTTGGAAACGGTTCGAAAGCCTTCTTGGAGGCGGGTGAATTCCTTTTCCTTCTCACGCGGTAGATGCCGCTGGCGAAAGAGCCCATGGTGCACGTAGGGAACGTGCGCCGGGTCAATGAAGTTGTCCACAGCCAGGTCCATCCTGGCTTTCACCGGCAACGACATCCGGAGGAGCGACACACGACTCGGCACCGGCGGGGCTGGAAACTTGGGTGGCGGGGTCGACGGCTTCGGGAATCGCTCATGGCTCGCATAGACCCAGACCCAGCCGTCCTGTTCCTGAGCCCGAAAGGATTGAACGCAAGGCGATTTAGCCGCCGCGCTGCTTCCTGTCCCTAAGACCGGCACTTCGACACAGGCGCCCGAGAAGTTGTAGCGCCACCCGTGATACCGGCATCGGATGGAATCGCCTTCCTGCCAGCCTGCCGACAGCGGCACCCCGCGGTGCGCACAACGATCCTCGAGCGCATGCACGGTTCCTGATTCGTCCCGGACCAGGACCAACGGGCGCTCGAGCACCACAGCAGCCGTCGGAGATCCGAACTTGACCCGGCGGCTTTGAGCCGCGACGTACCAATATCCTTCAAGCATTCGGCCATCTCCGGGTCAAGCTAGAGCGTGACTTTTCCTTGAGGCACTCATCGTTGACAGGGCGTCCCAGCCTACCGGCATTCGGCATTCAGGTCAAGAGGGTGGCGCGTTTGATCCTCCTGTGGGATAATGAAGCCC
>JBOHOM010000079.1:0-12712 GCA_050731075.1 Nitrospiraceae bacterium | reverse complement strand
CGTACGAAGGGCGGCTCTATGCGATCCCGTGGTACCTGGACGCCGGCGTGTTGTACTACCGGCGGGACCTCCTCGAACGCTATGGCTTCGTCCCGCCGAGAACCTGGCCCGACCTGGTGCGGATGACTCGGGCCATCCTGGACGGTGAACGGGACCCGAAGCTCAAGGGCTTCCTCTGGCAAGGGAAGCAGTATGAGGGCCTGGTCTGCGTGGCGACGGAGTTTGTCAGGAGCAACGGCTCGGATCTCTTCGCCGGTGACGGGTCGCGAGCGGAGGCGGCGCTGCGGTTCATGCGCGGGCTGATCGTGCCGGAAGGAATCACGCCGCTGCTGGTCGCGACGGCGGATGAAGAAGCCACCCGCCATCTGTTTGGGTCCGGTCAGGCCGTGTTCATGCGCAATTGGCCCTACGCCTGGTCGCTCCTCCAAGAGGAGGGCTCCCGAGTACGAGGGAAGATCGGACTGGCGCCGCTGCCGGCCTTCCCCGGGCATCGCAGCGTCCCCACGCTGGGAGGCTGGATGCTCGCGATCCCGAAGCGGGCTGCACACCCGCGCGAGGCCCAGGCCTTGATCCGGTTCCTGACCTCGGGCGAGATTCAGCGGGAGGTGGCACTCCAGATCGGTTATAACCCATCCCGGCGCACCCTGTACCAGGATCCTGTGCTCCTGGAAACTCGGCCCTGGATGGCGATCCTGGATCGGGTGCTGGCCGAGGCCAAGCCGCGTCCGATCAGCCCGTATTACCTGATGCTGTCCCAGCTCTGGCAACCGGAGCTGAGCGCCGCCCTCGTCGGCGCCAAGTCAGCCCAGGCGGCCCTTGATTCCGCGCACCGACAGGTGGGACGGATCCTCGCCCTGGAGCGGCCTGAGCCCGCCCGCTCGCGATGAACAGCGCACCGTTACACACGATGACCGAACGGAGCTCCGGTCCTCAGCCGTCCGTTGCGAGAGGGGTCACCGAACGTGCCTGGGGGTATCTCTTCGCAGCACCGGCTCTGCTGTTGTTACTCGTACTGGCGCTCGCCCCGATCCAGGCGGCGATCTGGCTCGGGTTCCAGCGCCATCTACCGATTTTCCAGGACAGCGAGTTCGTCGGGTTCGGCAACTATGTTCTTCTGATGGAGGACGAACGGTTCTGGGCGGCCTGCCGCACGACCTTGTATTTCACGGGGGTCTCGGTGTCGGCTGAGCTGACGCTTGGCTTGGGCCTTGCGTTGATCCTGCATCGCCTGGCCGAAGACACAGACCGGGGCAGCCTGGCCCTGCAGGTGATCGTCCTGATCCCCTGGGTGATCCCCACGGTGGTTTCCGCTGAGATGTGGGAGTGGCTCTACCAGGCAGATTCCGGCCTGCTCAACTACCTCTTGCTGTCGAGTGGGGTGATCCGCACTCCGATCAACTGGCTGGAGCATCCTGCCTGGGCCCTCCACGCAGCGATCCTGATGGATGTCTGGAAGACGACGCCGTTTGCGGCCCTGCTCCTCCTGGCCGGTCTGAAAGCCATCCCGCGGGAATTGTACCTGGCGGCACGGGTGGATGGCGCCGGCCACTGGGCGATGGTTCGCCTGATTACCCTGCCGCTGCTCCTTCCTGCGATCCTGATCGTGCTTGTGTTCCGAACCATGGACGCGGTCCGGGCGTTCGATGCGATCTTCGTCCTCACCGGGGGAGGTCCGGGAAACAGTACGGAGACCCTCTCCATCTACGCATACAAGATGCTGTTTCAAACGTTGCAGTTCGGTTACGGGTCAAGCTTGGCCACCACGATGTTTCTGGTTGCCTCGGCGATCACGGGCGGCTATCTCTTTCTCCTGCGTCGGCATCTGAAGGAGGTGACCCGGTGACCGGAGCAACGAGCCGCCAGCGGCTGGCACGGGCGGTGGCGGGGACAGGCTGGCTCGTGGTGAAGGTGTCTTTGCTCGCTCTCATCGTAGTCATCGCGCTGGGCCCGGTCGTGTGGCAGGCCATCACGTCCGTCAAGCCGGATGGGGACTTGATGCGGCTCCCACCCCTCCTGCCCGACGACCCGACCGTGGTCCATTATCGGACGGTGTTGACCGAGTCCTCTCTGGGTCGCGGGCTGTTGAACAGCGCAGTGGTTGCAGTGAGCGTCACCGCGCTGGCCATCGGTTTGGGTGGACTCTGCGCCTTTGCGCTGGCCCGGCTTCCCATCGGCGGGAAAGGCCTCATCCTATCGCTGGTGCTGTTCGCCTCGATGTTTCCCCCGATCGCGGTGATTAGTCCCTTGTACCTCCTCGTGCGTGTGTTGGGTCTGCGCGATACATTGGCCGGCTTGATCCTGGTGCACACGACCTTCGCTCTCCCGCTCGTCATCTGGGTCCTGGCCAATTCCTTCCGGCAGATCCCGGTTGAGCTGTATTGGGCGGCGCAGGTGGACGGTGCCACCGCGCTCCGCACGTTCAGATCGGTGATCCTCCCGGTGGCCCTTCCCAGCTTGACCGTAGCCGCCCTGCTGGTGTTCATCTATTCCTGGAACGAGTTCATGTTCGCCCTGACCCTGACGGCCAGCGAGACGTCACGCACGGCCCCCGTGGCTGTCGCCTTGTTCCCTGGTCTCCACGAAGTGCCCTGGGGCGATATGGCGGCGGCCACGCTGATCGTGATCGCGCCCGTGGTGCTGGTGGCGCTGCTCTTCCAGAAGCAGATCGTGGCGGGCCTGACGACCGGGAGCGTGAAGGGGTAGCCTGTGAAGCACGGGACTGACGCGTCAGGCGTGGGGCGAGATCGGACGGGATAGGGAGGGACCGTGGCCGAGGTCGTGCTGGGAGGGGTGTCGAAGCGCGTCGGGACCGTCGAGGTCATCGCGAGCCTCACGCTCACCGTCCGGGAGGGCGAGTTCTTCTGCATCGTCGGTCCCTCCGGGTCCGGCAAATCGACTCTCCTCCACCTCATCGCAGGTTTAGAAGCCCCGACGGCGGGCCAGATCCTGTTCGACGGTCAGGACGTCACGATGCTTCCCCCCCGGGACCGCGACGTGGCGCTGGTGTTCCAGAGCTACGCTCTCTATCCCCACATGACCGTCGCGGAGAATCTGGCTTTTCCGCTCCGCGTCGCCCGGAAAAGGGTCCGAATGGATCGGGGCGAGGTCGAACACGAGATTCAGCGTGTCGCCAGTATCCTGGGTCTGGACAGGCTTCTGTCGCGACGCCCGAAGGAGTTGTCCGGAGGCCAACGGCAACGGGTCGCCCTCGGTCGCGCCCTGATCAGAAAACCGCGTGTATTTCTCCTGGACGAGCCGCTCTCCAACCTGGACCCGCAACTCCGATCGGGCATGCGCGCCGAGCTCCGCCGTCTGCACGATGAGCTCGGCATCACGATGCTCTACGTGACCCACGATCAGACCGAGGCCACCACCCTGGCCGACCGCCTGGCGGTGCTCGATCGGGGCCGTCTGCAGCAGGTCGGATCTCCTCAAGACCTGTATGACGAGCCGTGCAATCTCTTTGTCGCGGGCTTTATCGGACAGCCTGCCATGAACCTCATCGAGGCCCGTCTCGAAGACGGCTATGTCGTCGCCGGGCCCCTCCGGCTGCCGGTTCCCGCCGAACTGGCAGGACGGGATGAGAAAAGTGCAGTGCGGATCGGGATCAGACCGGAATCGGTCCGGGTGCTCGCCCCCAAGGCCGAGCGGCAACACGCCCTCGAGGGGATCGTTCGGCTGATCGAGCCGGTCGGCGGCCGCACCTGGGTGACCGTCGAAGTCGTTCTGGGAGCGGACAAGACCAGTATAGTCGGGGTCGCGGACGAAGAATTCAGACCGAGATCGGGGGAGCCCGCCTGTGTCTTCGTTCAACGAGCATGCCCCCACGTCTTCGACTCCAGAACAGGAGTGCGACTTGGATACAGGATGACGGGAACGGAATGAACGATCATCGCGCGACTCCCGGGGCTCGTGAGGCTCGACCCCGAAATTCAAAGGAGCAACGCTCCTGGCGCGGCTGAACAGTCAGAAAGCGTTCATGCTATGGGTTGGAGAGCTGGAGTGCGCGGGAGCAAAGGAGGTGGTTTATGGTGTGTCAATTCATCAGGCCTGCGGTCGTGATAACGGCAGTTTGTTTGCTGGACATCGGCTGGTCGGGTGTCCGCGCAGCGGAACCACCCACGCCCACCTATAGGCTGGATCAGGTGATCACGTTAGCCCTCGAACGGAATCCGGCCCTGCTGGGAGCTGAAGGGGTGCTGGAACAAAGTCGTGGCCAGCAGGTGGCGGCAGGGGCGTATCCCGACCCCACTGTCACGAGCCAGAGTGGCCGTGGGGCCCTTCGGGAACCCAGCGGTCAGACTATTACGGAGTATGCTGTCTCCGTCGGCCAGCCGCTGGAATGGCTCGGTAAGCGGGCGGCCCGCCAGCGGGTCGCAGAGGCCGGGTTCGCCGGGGCGAGCGCCGGCCTGGAAGAGACGCGCCTCAATCTGATCGCCGAGGTGAAGATCGCCTTCTATGAGCTGCTTGCGGCGCAACGCCAGGAGCTCTTAGCCCGGCAGAACCTCCGCACCGTCGAGCAGGTGGCGCAGATCGTCAAGACTCGCGTAAGATCCGGCGAGGGTCCCCAGTTCGAGGTCATCAAGGCGGAGGTGGAGGTTCTGAAGGCCAATCAGGCCGTTACTCGCGCCGAGAATGCCGTGCGCATCGCCCAGGTAGGGGTTGACACACTGACGGCCGGGGCCTTGGAGTTGCCCTTCACGATTGAAGGGGACTTCGAATCGTTCCAGAAGGATCTGAACCTTGAGGCCTTGACTCGCCTTGCTCGAAGGGGGCATCCTACGATCCGCCGGCTGGCCAAGCAGGTCGAGCGGGCAGATCACAACGTGGTGTTTGAGCGGGAATCCAGGATTCCTAACGTCACCGTGAAGGGCGGGTACTGGCGGGAGGTGGGCAGAGAGGCGGTCACCGCTGGTCTGAACTTGCAGATGCCGGTATGGTATCAGCGTCAAGGAGAAATCGCGTCCGCGCTGGGGGGGAAGCGCCGAGACGAGGCAGAACTGCTCCGGACCCGCAACGAGATCGTCAAGGGAGTCAATCAGCATTTCCAGGACGCGCGGACCGCTGCGAAGCAGATTGAGGTGTTCGACAAGGGATTGCTGAGGCAGGCGCAAGAGGCGCTTCGGATAGCCCAGTTCAGCTTCCAGCAGGGCGTCTCAAGCCTGCTGGAAGTCCTCGATGCCCAACGGGTATTCAGGCAGACACAACTGGAGTACATGCAAGCTCGATGGGAGCTCTCGGTGGCCCTTGCCAGGCTCGAGCGCTCAGTCGGTGTCCCCTTCGAAGGGGTCAATGTTCCCACCCCGTAGACATGGGGGACTCATGGGCAGGCTCTCGTTTCTGCTGGTCGCGATAATGTGGAGCATCGGCTGCGAATCTACTTCCGGCGATGCGACCGATGCGAAGCCGCCAGACACCCCACCACCAGGCGTCGTGCGCCTGAAACCTGAGGTCGCGGCGGCGGCCGGCATCGAAACCCGCCCAGTCGTGCGGGGTGAATTCCGCACCTACCGTGATTTTCCGGGTACCGTCAAGCCTAACCAGTATGCCCTCGCTGACATCACGCCGCTGGTACGAGGACGCGTTGTGGATGCCTATGCGGATCTCGGGCAGGAGGTCAAGGCGGGGGCGTTGCTCGCTATCCTGCAGAGCACCGATCTGGGGATTGCGCAATCCTCTTTCCTTAAAGCCCGAGCCAAGCTGCGTGTGGCCGAACGCTCGTACAATCGAGCCAGAGTGCTGTTGAAAGAAAAGGTGATCGGGGAGGCGGAAGCGCAACGGCGGGAGGGAGAGCTCATCAGCACACGAGCTGAGGCCCGGGAGTCACGGGATCGACTCCAGCTGCTCGGCATGGACGAGAACGTGATCAAACGGCTTGAGCGAGATCAGACCATACGATCCTTCGTGCCGATTCAGGCCCCTTTCGCCGGCAAGATCATCGCACGAGACGTCACCAGGGGAGAAGTGGTCGGAACCGAGGACAGACTGTTCGCCGTCGCGGACCTCTCGGACGTCTGGGTCTTGGCCAATATTCCCGAGAAGGACATCCTCTACGCCCACGAATCCACGGACCGCGACAGGCCTATCGAAATCCTGGTATCTGCCTACCCCAACGAGGTGTTCCAAGGTAAGATCACCTATGTCGGTGATGTCCTGGATCCTGCCACACGAACCATGAGCATCAGGGCCGTCGTGAAGAATCGGGAAGGACGCCTCAAGCCGGAGATGTTCGCGACCGTTCGATTATTCTCCGACCCGGAGCCGGACGCCTTGACCATCCCATCGACGGCGATCGCACAAAATCAAGGCCAGTCAGTCGTCTTCGTGCAGCTCGACTCAGAGCGGTTTGAGCAACGGGCCGTGAAGGTCGAGGCGGAAAGCGGCGACCAGGTAAAGGTGCTGGAAGGCCTCCGGGACGGAGACCGGGTGGTCGTCCGCGGCGCGTTCGTGCTCAAGTCCGAGCTGAACAAACAGACAGAGGGCGGGCCGGCTGGGTGATTGACACACTCCTGGCATTTTCCCTCCGTCAACGCGTTCTCGTTGCGGTCCTCGGCTGCTTGCTTGCAGGTGGGGGAATCCATGCGTTTCAGTCCCTTCCGATCGATGCCTTTCCAGACGTCACCAATATCCAGGTTCAGATTCTGACCGAAGCAGGTGGTCTCTCTCCGGTTGAGGTTGAACGGTTCATCACGTTTCCGATTGAGCTTCAAATGACCGGGCTTCCAGGTCTGTCCGAAATCCGGTCGCTCTCGAAGTTCGGGCTGTCCCAGATCACGGTCGTCTTTCAGGACCAGGTGGATATTTATTTTGCCCGCCAGCTCGTCCTGGAACGGTTGATTGAGGCACGGGAACGCTTGCCCAAGGACGTCGAACCCCGCATGGCGCCGGTGACGACCGGCCTTGGAGAGGTGTACCAATACTACCTCAGCAGTCCATTTGAGGTCAGCGATGTTCCGTCCGTTGAACAACAGGTCCTGATGGAGCAGCGGACGCTGCAGGAATGGGTGATCCGCCCGCTGCTGAAGAGTGTGCCGGGTGTGATCGAGGTCAACTCGATGGGCGGATTCGTCAAGCAGTACCAGGTCCTGGTGGATGCAGGAAAGCTCCGCAAGTATGACCTCGCCTTGCGTGAGGTGTTTGATGCGGTGACGAAGAACAACGCCAACGCGGGAGGAAACATCCTGGAGCGTCATGCCGAGAAATATATCGTGCGCGGAGTCGGCCTGATTAAAACCCTGGAGGACATCGAGAACATCGTGGTCAAAGAGGTGGGAGGCACGCCGGTGTTCGTACGCGATATCGCCGAGGTCAGGATCGGTCACGCGGTCCGTCAGGGGGCTGCCGTACTGAACGGAGAGCGTGAGGTCGTCGCCGGAATCGTCCTCATGTTGCGCGGGGCCAATGCCCGGGAGGTGGTCGAGGGGGTCAAGCTGAAGGTCGAAGACCTCCATCGGAACGGTGTGCTGCCGGGGGGACTCAGGGTCGTGCCGTTCTACGATCGCAGCGAGTTGGTCAACGCGGCACTCCGCACCGTGACCAACGCCCTGCTGGAAGGGATCGTCATTGTGATCCTCGTATTATTCCTCTTCTTGGGCAACGTCCGGAGCGCGTTGATCGTGACGGCGACCCTGATCGTGGCGCCGTTGTGCACCTTCATCGTCATGGGCCAGGTCGGCCTTTCGGCTAACCTGATGTCCCTTGGCGGGCTGGCCATCGCAATCGGCATGATCGTGGATGGGTCGGTCGTGCTCGTGGAGAACGTCTACCGCCAGCTCTCCGAGTCCCGGCAGGAGTCCCTGAGCCAGATGGAAGTCGTGCGGCGGGCGTCGCAGGAAGTGGGACGGCCGATCGTCTTCGGCATTCTGATCATCGTCATCGTCTTCCTCCCGCTCTTTACCCTCCAGGGCATGGAAGGGAAGCTGTTTGCACCGATGGCCTACACCATCGTGATTGCCCTGCTGGTCTCGCTGGTGCTCTCACTGACGCTCTCTCCGATGTTGTGCTCGGTGGCGCTAAAGCCAGGACGCGAGCAGGACACGTGGCCGGTCCGTTGGGCGAAGCGCGTCTACAGACCCACTCTGTCTTGGGCGATGGCCCATCGAGCGCAGGTATTGGCCGGAGCCCTCCTGCTCCTGCTGGCCAGCCTCCTGCTCGTCCCATTCCTGGGGACAGAGTTCATTCCCATCCTGGATGAGGGAGCGTTGACGCCTCAGATCGTCCGGCTGCCAGGTGTGTCACTGGCAAAATCGATCGAGCTCGAAAAGCAGGTCCATCGAGCCATTCTGAAGTTCCCCGAGGTTCATACGATCGTCGGAAAGATCGGACGCTCCGAGATTGCCGTCGCGCCCGAGGATGCGAACGAGAGCGATCCGGTCGCAGCGCTCACTCCTCGGGAGACGTGGACCACGGCCAAACGCAAATCGGAGCTGGTGGACGCGATTCGGAGGCGATTGGCTGAGGTTCCTGGCGTCTTGATCCTGATGAGCCAGCCGATCCAAGAGCGCGTCGATGAATTGATCTCAGGCATCAAGACTGAAGTTGCGATCAAGCTGTTCGGAGATGATCTGGAGGTGTTGAGGAAGAAGGCTGAACAGATCGCGGGCATTATGGGGGGGGTCAGAGGCGTCAAGGACATTAAAGTCGAGCACCTGTTTGGCCAATCGTATCTGACAGTGGACATCGATCGGCACAAGATCGCCAGGCATGGGTTCAACGTCGCGGATGTTCGGGAGATCATCGAGACTGCCGTGGCCGGCAAGGAAGCCACGCAAGTGTTGGAAGGCGTGCGTCGGTTTTCGTTGATCGTGCGGTTTCCTGAGGGACAGCGAAACAGCGTGCAGGCGATCGGCAATATCTTGCTCAAGGATCCCTCGGGAGCCCTGATCCCGCTCAGCGATCTGGCCACGATCGAGCTGCGGGAAGGTCCCGTGCGCGTGAGCCGCGACCAGGTCCGTCGCCGCGTATACATCGGGTTCAACGTGGTCGGCCGCGATATCGGAAGCCTGGTCGCAGAGGGACAGCAGAAGCTGGCGACCCAGCTCCAACTGCCCCCAGGCTACACGATCACGTGGGCCGGCGCGTTCGAAAATATGCAGCGGGCCATGGCCCGCTTGAGGATCATCGTGCCGATCACCATCGGGCTGATCTTCCTGTTGCTCTTCTCTTCCTTCAACTCGGTCCGCTATGCCGCGCTCATCATTCTGAACCTACCCTTCTCACTCATCGGTGGCGTGATCGCGTTATGGGTGACCGGGCAGTACCTGAGCGTGCCGGCCTCGGTTGGCTTCATCGCCCTGTTTGGCGTCGCTGTCTTGAATGGCATCGTGCTCGTCTCGTACATCAACAAGTTGCGAGACGAAGGTGTTCAACGTGACGAGGCGATCGTCACCGGATGCCTGTTGCGATTACGTCCGGTCCTGATGACTGCCTCGGTTGCGCTCCTGGGCCTCATGCCGATGGCGTTCGCGCAAGGGATCGGGGCCGAAGTCCAGCGACCGCTGGCGACCGTCGTGATCGGGGGACTGGTCAGCTCGACGCTGCTGACGCTGCTCGTGCTCCCGGCAGTCTATGGCTGGTTCGAGGAACCGGCGACTGCGGCCTTTTCGCGGAGTGTGGCGGCACCATCCCGAGACCGCGCGACAGGAGACAGCCAACGAGCATAATGGGGGGATGTTCGCAGGGGCCTGATCCTGCCCCCTGGGTGAACATGAGCGTGCTCAGGACGGCTTGAGGAACAGGACCGCGAGGGGCGGGAGGGTGAGCGAGAGAGAATAGGGAAGGCCGTGCCAGGGGATCGGCTCGGCCTGCACGCCACCCTCGTTGCCGACGTTGCTCCCTCCATAGATGGCCGCGTCGCTATTGAGCAGTTCGCGGTACCAGCCTGGGGCGGGCACGCCGATCCGGTAGCCGTGCCGCGGCACCGGCGTAAAGTTGCACACGCAGACCACCAGGTCGGCCGTGTCCTTCGCCTTCCTGATGAAGGCAATCGCCGATTGACCCCCATCGCTGTAGTCGATCCACTGAAAGCCGGTCCAGTCGAAATCGGCCTGGTGCAGGGACAGCTCGTTCCGGTGGAGCCGGTTGAGATCGCGAACGTACCGCTGCAGCCCAAGATGCGGGTCATACTGGCACAGGTGCCATTGCAAACTGTCATCGTGGCTCCACTCCCGCCACTGCCCGAACTCGCCGCCCATGAAGAGCATCTTCTTGCCCGGATGCCCGTACATGTAGCCGTACAGCGCGCGGAGGTTGGCGAACCGCTGCCAGGTATCCCCCGGCATCTTCTCCAACAGCGCCTTCTTGCCGTGCACCACCTCGTCGTGGGAGAGGACCAGCACGAAGTTTTCGGTGAACGCGTAGATCAACCCGAACGTAATATGATTCTGGTGAAACACCCGGTGCACCGGATCGTGACCGAAATAGTCCAGCATGTCGTGCATCCAGCCCAGGTTCCATTTGAGGCCGAAGCCCAACCCCCCCGTGTAGGTGGGACGGGACACACCCGGCCAGGCGGTGGATTCCTCCGCGATGGTCAGGACGCCGGGGTACTCGCGGTGGACCACGATGTTGAACTCTTTGAGGAACTCGATCGCCTCCAGGTTCTCATTCCCGCCGAAGAGGTTTGGGATCCATTCCCCCGGCTTGCGGGCATAGTCCAGGTACAGCATGGAGGCCACGGCGTCCACACGCAGGCCGTCGACATGATAGCGGTCCAACCAGAACAGGGCGCTGTTGAGCAGGAAATTACGGACCTCCGCCCGGCCGTAGTTGAAGATGCGGCTGTGCCAGTCGGGGTGATAGCCCTGGCGGGGATCCACGTGGTCATAGAGATGGGTGCCGTCAAAGCGATCCAGCCCGTGCGGGTCATCGGGAAAATGCGCCGGGGCCCAGTCCATAATGACGCCGATCCCCGCCTGGTGGGCGGCATCGACGAAGGCCATGAAATCCTCCGGTGAGCCGTACCGGCTCGTGGGCGCGAAGTACCCCGTGGTCTGGTAGCCCCAGGAGCCATCAAAGGGGTGTTCGGTAACCGGCATCAGCTCCAGATGGGTATAGCCCATGTCCTTCACGTAGGGAATCAGCCGGTCGGTGAGCTCTCGGTAGGTCAGCCACCGGGATCCCGCCTCGGGCACACGCATCCAGGAACCCAGATGCACTTCATAGATGGAGAGCGGGCCGCTCAGCGGGTCACGGTTGGCCCGGGCGTCCATCCAAGGTCGGTCGCCCCACCGATACTGCGAGATGTCCCGGACGATGGACGCCGTTTTCGGTCGCAGCTCGGCGGCAAAGGCATAGGGGTCAGCCTTGAGCAATGGAGCGTCGTGGTCCTGGGGCCGCACTTCATACTTATAGTTCGAGCCCTCGGGGGTCTCCGGAATGAATAGTTCCCAGAGCCCCGTCCCTCCGCGACTGCGCATGGGATGACGCCGCCCGTCCCACCCGTTGAAGTCGCCCACCACGCTCACCCGAAGGGCGTTGGGGGCCCAGACAGCGAATCGCACCCCGGCAACACCATCGATAGCGTACACATGCGCCCCCAGGGTCTCGTAAGCCCTGTAGAGGCGACCTTCGGCGAACAGATGTAGATCCAAATCAGAGAGCAAGGGAGGATAGGCATAGGGATCATGGCGTTCCGTCACGCCGCCCCAGCGATCCGTCACCCGAAGGCGATATCGAGGCTTTTCTTCCGTGGCGGGAACCGTGGCCTCGAAGACGCCAGAAGTATGCACGGAGGTCATGGGGACAGGCGTCGTGCCCTGGTCGTCCGGCAGCACCGAGGCCTGCACCGCCTCTGGCAGGAACGCGCGCACGAGAGTCGCCCGCTTCCCTTTCGCGGTCACAGCATGCGGACCCAGCACGGAGAATGGGTCCCAGTGCTCCGCTCGGATGAGTCGTTCGATATCCTCGGATGGTCTCATTCCTCTCACCCCGCCCGATTCGAGGACCTTCATATCATAGATCATGCGTCAGCAAAAAGAAAAGGTGAAGGGATTTCGGCTGATGGTAGGGAAGTTCGGTCCATTATCCACGGGCTCGCGACCTGATTGGACATTTTGACGTGTGAGACGAATGATTTATCCAAGCAACCTTTGTGCTCATCCATTGCAGCCCTGAGCTCGATGTGGTTAACTGCAAATGCATCACGGTCGGGTTTCTCCAGATGGCTGCCCAGCGGGCAGTCTCCGTGAAGTAGCACAGGATGTGTGATGTGAAACACCTGTTGGTCATCGTTGCAGCGGTGTTGTTCAGCGTCGTCACAGCGACCCCGAATGTCGTTGCGCAAGCGGTCCCTGCATCTCAGATCATCAAGGGCGATCTTCTGGCGATCAAGGGTGACACGTATGTGGTCAAGGACCTTTTCGGCAGGTTCGTTCGCATCCGGATAGACAAAAACACAAAAATGGAACCCTTGGTTCTCCTTGGGATGAAGATCGAAGCCAAGGTGTTGCCGGATGGCACCGCGCTCTCCATCAAGCCTGCGACCTAGGCAGGAGAGTGTGAACCATCTGCGTGAGGACGGAGGGCATGATCATGAAGGAACTTGGTAGAGTGATTGCGCTGCTCGCCCTCTGGAGTTGCCTCACCGTCTCACCCTCGCATGGCACCGCGCCGCCAGCAGAACCCTTACCCGCCGAGTCCTCGACAGTGACTGGAGAAGTACTCATGATCACCGGAGCCTATTATCTGACGCAAGATGCGCAGGGGCGAGACG
>JBOHOM010000078.1:0-3667 GCA_050731075.1 Nitrospiraceae bacterium | reverse complement strand
GAATTTCTCTCGCGTTCTGCAGGTACCTGAGCGATTCCTTCGCCATCGCAGCCTCGTGAGCCAAAGCTGGCCACAAACACGCATCGCGTCTCTTCTACCACACAGGGTGGGATAACGTCAAAAGCATGCCCTGCGCGGCCAGCCGGAGCCGATTCGTATTTATTGACAGTTTCTCAGGGGCTGTGGTAGGGTCCAGCGCTCGCGTCGTGTGACGCGTTATTCAGACCCCTCGCTCCAAGCCCCGTCTTGGGGCCTTTGACCAGGAGGAGATTTTCTGCATGCAGCTCTACGAGTCTATCTTCATTGTGCGCCCGTCGCTCTCCGACGAAGACACCAACAAGCTGATCGAGAAAATGAAAGGCGTGGTCGCGAAGGCCGGCGCGACGCTTTTGAAGTCGGAGAACTGGGGGAAGAAAAAGCTGGCCTACGAAGTCAAGCGGGAGCGGAAGGGCACCTTCGTGTATCTCCATTTCCGGTCGGAGGGGGGCGTCGTCAGTGAGCTCGAGCGGTCCTACCGGCTGGAGGACTCGGTGCTCAAGTTTCTGACGGTGCGGGTCGAACAGGCCGCTCCTCCGGCGGCCGCCCCAGAGACGAAGGAGTCGGATCGTGGCAGGGTTCAATAAGGTCATTCTGATCGGGAATCTCACGAAGAACCCGGAACTACGGTACACGCCCAACGGGACGCCGGTCACCAGCTTCGGCTTAGCGGTCAACCGGCGCTACCGGCAGGCTGACGATCTGAAGGAAGAGGTGTGTTACATCGACATCGTGGTCTTCGGCAAACAGGCGGAGCATTGCGGGCAGTATCTGAGCAAGGGGAACGGGGTGATCGTGGACGGGCGGCTGCAGCAACGCCGGTGGGAGACGGAAGACGGCCAGAAGCGGAGCAAGCATGAAGTGGTCGCCCAGACCGTCACGTTCCTGCCCAAGCGGCAGGAGTCCGGTGCTGAACCCGGTCCACCGGATGAGACCTCTGAATTCGAACAACCGTCATAATCAGTCCGCATCTTTCAATTTGGGGGAAAAAGCGTGGAACGAGGACGGTTCTTTCAGCGACGGCGGACCTGCCGGTTTTGCCAGGAGAAATTGCCGATCGACTACAAGGATGTCGGTCTGCTGAGGAACTTTCTCACGGAGCGGGGCCGGATCGTTCCGCGGCGGATTTCCGGGAACTGCATGCGGCACCAGAGGGTATTGACTGTCGCCATCAAGCGAGCACGAACGATCGCCATGGTGGGCTACGCCGAGGAGCGGTGAGGCGACCGGCTGGAATCAGCCACAAGGTTTGACATCGCGCGGGGTTCCGGATATACAAAACACGTCGTCTACGAGCGCGGTGGCACCGATGGCCTTGCCTAAGCCGCATCTGACTGAGGTTCCGGACAGCGGGCTCAGCTTGGTGTGTGAGGTCCAGCCGGATGAGTTGGCATTGGGGCCGGACGACGGCCGGGCGCGAGGTGAGTTGTCGCTGTCGGTGGAGATCACCAAGACCGGCCCGGGCCTCAGCGTGACCGGCGTTCTGACCGGCACCTTCCTGCGGCAGTGCGTGCGCTGCTTGACGGAGTACGAGGACGCCGTCAGCCTTCCGTTCGCAGTCGACTATCGCCACGAGGAGAACCCCCCCCGCGGCCGTCATAAGTCACCGGGAGCGGAAGCGCGGGATCTGCCCGAACCGGAGGACGAGGTGTATCTGTTCGACGGAGACCAGCTGGAGTTGGCCGAGATGCTGCGGGAACATGTCATCCTGGCGACGCCGATGCAGCCGCGTTGTCGCGAGGAATGCCTGGGGCTGTGTCCGGTCTGCGGGCAAAATCTCAACGAGCGTCAATGTGGCTGCCCGGGGGAAGGCCTGGAGTCCCCCTTTGCGGTGCTGAAGGCCAAAGCCGGAAAACAGCGGAGAGTTTGAGGCCCAGACGTTGAGTCCGTTAGGTCCGTTAATTCCGTTCAACGGACAGAACCGACCTAACGGGCTGAACAGATCAAACAGGAGTCGCAATCTTGGGCAGTACTTCTGAGTGAGGAACGACGATGCCGAATCCCAAACATAAACTGTCCAGGTCCCGTCGGGACAAGCGGAGGACCCACAAGAAACTCACGCCGCCGGGCTTTTCAGTCTGTCCACAGTGTCATGAACCCAAACTTCCGCACTACACCTGCCTTAATTGCGGCACCTACAACGGCATTGCAGTCATCGCGGTCGAAGAATCCTGACAAGCTCGCTCGCCGCGAGTCGCTCAAAGCTGTTCGCGCTGAGCCGTGAGATGAACTGGTGGCCTCGGTGCCCACACAACATCCGATGAGAATCGCGGTTGATGCGATGGGCGGGGATTATGGGCCGGCCCCGGTGATCGAGGGCGCCGTGCTGGCGGCCAACGAGCTGGGGATCGAGATCATCCTGGTCGGGGACGAATCCCAAATCAGGGAACAGTTGCACCGACTCGGCTCCTCCCATCCGCGCCTCACGATCCGACACGCCTCCCAAACGGTGGAGATGCACGAATCCCCCGCCCTGGTCGCCCGAAAGAAACGGGACTCCTCCGTCTGGGTGGCGACCGAACTAGTCAAGGCCGGTGACGTCAGCGCGGTGGTGAGCGCGGGCAACACGGGGGCCACCATGGTGGCGGCCTTTTTCATCCTGGGTGTGATCAAAGGGGTCGAGCGGCCGGCCATTGCGGCCACCCTTCCCACCCTGACCGGAACCGCAGTGATGCTGGATGTGGGCGCCACCGTGGACTGCTCGGCCCAACACATCGGACAGTTCGCCATCATGGGGCATGAATACGGAAGACACGTGTTCGGGAAGCCGAATCCCCGAATCGGGCTTCTCAGCATCGGAGAAGAGGATACGAAGGGGAACGAGGTCACCAAAGAGGCCTTCAAGCTCCTCAAAGCCAGCCCGATCAATTTCATCGGCAATGTGGAGGGCCGGGACGTCTACAGCGGCGCCGCCGATATCGTCGTCTGCGACGGGTTCATCGGGAACGTGGCGCTGAAGATCTCCGAGGGACTGGCCGACGCGATCAAGAAAATCTTGATGAAAGAGATTGCCGGGACCTTCCTGGGACGATTGGCGTATCCGTTTCTGGCCGCCCCCCTGCTTCGCTTGCGCCGCCGGATGGATTACGCGGAGTTCGGAGGAGCCCCGCTCCTGGGCGTGAACGGGATCTGCATGATCTGTCACGGACGCTCGTCAGCCAAGGCGATTAAGAACGCCGTCCGACGCGCGAAGGGCCTCGCCGAGAGCCGCCTCAACGAACTGATCCAACGCGACATCGAAGACAGTCTGGCGCTGCATCAGCGGGCCGACCGGGGAGAGGCGCCGGAATGAGAGCGCGAATCGCGGGGACCGGATCCTACGTTCCGGAGCGTGTCCTCACCAACGCGGAGCTCGAGCGGCTGGTGGCGACGTCGGACACCTGGATCGTCGAACGAACCGGAATCCGCGAGCGTCGCATCGCCGCGCCGGGTGAGACCTGCTCCGACCTGGGAACGAGGGCGGCCGAGCGCGCCTTGGAGGCGGCCGGCGTGGCTGCCGCCGACCTCGACCTGATTCTGGTGGCCACCTGCACCGGCGACGCGCCGCTGCCGTCCACCGCCTGCCTGATCCAACAGCGGCTGGGCGCGGTGCGGGCGGCCGCGTGTGACCTCTCGGCGGCCTGCTGCGGGT
>JBOHOM010000077.1:0-15292 GCA_050731075.1 Nitrospiraceae bacterium | reverse complement strand
GCAGGCTGGCCAGAATCTTCTCAATCATGTTCGATTCGGTCAGGAAGGGAGCCCGCACCGGTTTACGCTCGGGAACATCCTCTGCAATCCCTCTACGGGTGGGACACAACCCCGGTTGAGCTCGTGCAGTGGGATAGCGCTACGTAGACACCACCGTGAAGGCACTTTTGCCTAGCACTCAATGCAGTACAAGCAGGTTTTATACCCCCATCAGCATCGGGCACTAAAAAATTGACCCGGTGAAAAACCGCTGTCTTAGGGCCTGGGGCATGCTCGAGCGCGTAAGAAGAAAAAAGTAAACGTTCATTTTTGCACTTGAAAGAACAAGAATTGAGCAAAGACTTGAACGCGACGGTCATCTGTCGAGGAGGCTTCAACGAACAACGGAAGCACGGTCTGAACTGCCAACTTTCTTCCTTGCTCAACTCTACAGCTTGAGTGGGTCGGGCCTTCACACCAATCGCCACTGGGAGGTGTCTTGTCCGCTCGCGCTGGAGCGATATGATCTGCGGCCGTGCAATTGGCGTGAGACAGAATCCTCGGTCTCGTCCGACGAACGGAGGGAAGAGTGGCTGGGATGACGAAGGGGAGTGCGGGTGGCCTGGTTCATCCCCTGTGCTCGCAGAACGTGAAGACGTTGGAAGGTCGCCCGTGTCGGTCCTGTGCTCCCGGAGCCCGCACGATCAAGTTGTGCTCGCTCGACGGGCGCAGGTGGGGATTAACCACGCCACCCTTGCAAAATGATGTGATAATCCATCCTCAGGGCCCATCCCTTCCACGCCAGCCGAGGCGAATTAGTTACGCGAAGAGCGGTCAGGAGCGTCGCGGGGGGGGAAGTCTTTTTAGAACTCCGAGAGAGGGAGGGTCTTTCGAAGTCGTCTGATTTATGATTGTTTCAGCGCTTCTTGGACTTTTTGGACTTCTTGGAGGAGGCGTTGGCGGTCTTTCCCTTTTTGTGGGACGCCTTTTCGATCTTCGCCTTCTTGGTGGGAGCGTTGTCACTCTTCACCTGGGGAACCCGCTCCGACACCGCCCCGTTCTGGCCGTTCGGGCTTTTCATCAGCGCCAGGATCATCGCCTTTTGTGAGGTGAAGGTTTGGCCAGTGAGGGGCCCTTTGGTGCATCGATACCCTGACTTCCCGACCTTCACGCAGTCGTGTCCGTCCTGCGACGGGCGGGACCAGGCGGAGACAGGGGACAGCGCGAGCAGAGAGGAGCACAGCAGGACGACGAGCGCGGGTCGGAACAGCATGGCGACCTCCCCTTTGGGTGGGTGGTTAACAAGAAGAGTGTAGCAGAGCGCCGGCGCTCACCCGCTGGGACGACCAGGACCTGCCGTCCGGATTCCCTCGCCCCTGATTTCCTGCCTCCGAACCTCACGATTCCTTTGGTTTCGCCTTGACTTGCGTCTCCGGCGCAGCTAATGTACCCTTCCTTTGCTTTGGCCCGGAACGCTTCGATCCGAGCCGGTCGGAGCGCCCTTGGTCACGTGGTTCCATCGGTTCGCCGCGAGAAGGGACGTGTATGACGGACGGCCATCCCGAGCTGATCCGCGTGATCGCGGACGAGATCCAGCGTACAGGTCCGGTCCCGTTTGCCCGGTTCATGGAGCTGGCGCTCTACCACCCTGAGTTCGGCTACTACATGCGCGCCGGTGAACAAGGCGGCGAACGGATCGGATGGCAGGGAGACTATTACACCAGTTCCGACGTTCACCCGGTGCTGGCCCGAGCGCTGGTGCGACAGGCCCGTCAGGCGGATGACCTGCTGGGTCGGCCTGATCCTTTCACCGTCATCGAAATGGGGGCGGGCAAGGGCCTGTTCGCTCGGGATTTTCTGGACGAATCCGCGAAGCAGCACGGGTCGTTTTGGGACCGCTTGCGCTACGTGCTCATCGAACGCAGCCCGGCGATGAGGGCCTCGCAACGTTCGAACTTGGCGCCCTGGCTCGAATTGCCCAGTCGCGTGTCTTGGGTGAACGATCTGCAAGAGCTGGGGGACGGCAGCGTGGCGGGCGTGATGCTCTCGAACGAACTGGTCGATGCGTTCCCGGTTCATCGCATCAAGATCGAACGGGGCCAAGTAAGGGAAATATTCGTGGATTATCTCGGCGGTCGGTTTTGTGAGCGCTTCGAGGCGCCGTCCACGCCCGAGGTGTCCGAATACCTCCGGCGGCTCAGCCTGTCACTGCCGGAGGGGTACACCGCCGAAATCAATCTGGAAGCCCTGGCCTGGATGAAGGAGGTGGCGCGTGTCCTGGACCGCGGCCTCGTCATGACGATTGACTACGGTCACACCGCGCAGGACCTCTACGGCCCCGACCGGCGGAGGGGAACTCTGCTGTGCTACTATGCCCAGATGGCGTCGGAAGATCCGTACCGACGTGTCGGATTGCAGGACATGACCGCCCACGTGGATTTCACGAGCTTGGCCGCAATCGGCGAAGAGGCGGGCCTGCAGGTCACCGGCTTCACGAATCAAATGAGTTTTCTCATGGGGCTGGGCGTGGAGCAATGGCTCGAGGCGCTCGAACCCGGCTCCGCGGAATTCCAGTCGGTGGTCCAGGTGCTGCGCCCCGAGGGAATGGGCCGCACGTTCAAAATCCTGATCCAGCATAAAGGAATCGAAAAGCCGGAGCTGGAGGGACTCCGAGTCAAGCCGTTCTTCGGCGAAGCTTTAGCTCAGGCGATGGGCAATAGGCGATAGGTGCGAGCGTCAGCGAGATGGGCAACGAAGCGGTCCCGCTCAATTACGTCCCGATCCTGGTTTTTATCGTGATGGCCGTGGGCTTCGGCCTGGTGTCGCTCCTGGCTGGCTGGGTGGTGCGGCCCAGCCGCCCCTATCAGGCCAAACTGAAGGCATACGAGAGCGGAAGTCCGTTGTTCTCCGACGCTCGCCTTCAGTTTCCGATGCGGTACTACATCATCGCCATGCTCTTTGTCATCTTCGATATCGAGATCGTGTTCATGTTTCCCTGGGCGGTGGAGTTCCGCAAGCTGGGGCTCCTGGGGCTGTTGGAAATGGTGTTCTTCATCGGGATCCTGTTAGTGGGGTTCTGGTATGCGTGGAAGAAGGGGGCGCTGGAATGGGACTGAGCGACATCGTATTGCGATGACGCAATTGTCAATTTTCAATCGTGAATTTTGAATTGCGGTTGGTCCTTCGTAATCCGGTCAATTCAACATTGAAAATTAAAAATTGAGAATTCTATGAGTTTATTAGAACGGCAATTAGACGCGAACGTGATCACGACGACCCTGGACGCGGTCACGAACTGGGCCCGGAAGTCCTCCCTCTGGCCCATGAGCTTCGGGCTGGCCTGTTGCGCCATCGAGATGATGGCCACGGTGTCGTCACGCTACGATATCGATCGCTTCGGCGCCGGCGTGTTCCGCGCTTCGCCCCGGCAGGCTGACCTCATGATCGTCGCCGGCACGGTGACCCGAAAGATGGCGGAAGTGATCCGCCGGATCTACGACCAGATGCCGGAGCCGCGATACGTCATCTCGATGGGGTCCTGCGCCACGTCGGGGAATCACTACAACAGTTACAGCGTCGTCCAGGGAGTCGACCAGATCGTCCCCGTAGACGTCTACGTGCCGGGCTGTCCGCCCCGGCCCGAGGCCTTGCTGGACGGGCTGCTGAAGCTGCAGGAGAAGATTCAGCGGGAGAAAGTCTTCGTAAAGTGAGGCGTTGAGTCAGTTGGTCCGTTAGGTCAGTTTTGTCCGTTACCGGATCACGGACTCAACCGACAAACTGACTTAACGGACCCAACGTCAGTAAATCCATGCATCCCCTACTTGAAACGTTGAAGTCTAAATTCCCGGAGGCCGTCCTGTCGGTGCATGAGGAGCAGGCGCGCTCGGAACTCTCAGCGCGTGTCGCCGCCGGTCGCCTCGTGGAGGTCGCGACGTTCCTGCACGATGACCCGGCAGCCGCGTTCGATCACATCACCGACATCTGCTCGGCCGACTATCCCGAAGACGCGGAGCGCTTTGAGGTCATCTACCATCTGTTGTCCCTCCCCCACCGCACGCGGATCCGGCTCAAGGCCCGCGTGACCGAGGATGATCCCACGATCGCGTCGGTGACCGGCGTCTGGAAAGGCGCGAACTTCATGGAGCGCGAGGTGTACGATCTCATGGGCATCCGGTTCAGCGGCCATCCCGATTTGAGGCGAATCCTGATGCCCGAGGACTACGACGAGGGGTATCCACTCCGGAAAGACTTCCCCACAGAGGGCAAAGGCTGGCGGAGCCGCTTCGACTTTCTGCCGAAACTGGACGAACCCGCGGCGCCGGTTGAAAGCGAAATTCCCGAGCAAGAGAAGCGGCCATTTCTGGCCCAGCCTGTCGCGTCATCCTCGCATCGGACCGAAGAACTGCTCTTGAACATGGGCCCGCAGCATCCGGCCACGCACGGCGTGCTTCGGGTGGTCCTCGAACTGGACGGAGAACGGATCGTCAAAGCCACGCCTGATCTGGGCTACCTGCATCGGGGCGTTGAGAAGCTGGCCGAGGGTCTGGCCTACATGCAGATTATCCCGCACACGGACCGCCTCGACTATGTCTGCTCGATGACCAACAACTACGCTTATGTCCGAGCGGTCGAGAAGCTACTGAGCATTCAGATCCCCGAGCGGGCTCAGTACATCCGGGCCATCGTGGCCGAGATGCAGCGGATCATCGGCCATCTGTTCTGGCTGGGCACGCAAGCGTTGGACATCGGCGCGATGACGGTCTTCTTCTGGACCTTTCGCGAGCGGGAGGTCCTGCTGGACTTGTTCGAGAAGCTCTGCGGCGCCCGGTTGACGCTCAACTACTACCGCATCGGCGGCGTCGACAGCGATTTCACGCCGGATCTCGTGTCCAGGATGAACACCTTCCTGGACACGTTTCCGGACCGCATCAGGGAATATGACGAACTCCTCCGGTCCAACCGGATCTGGATGGCCCGCACCAAGAATGTTGCGGTGATCTCCGGAGAGGATGCGATCAACTTCGGCCTGACCGGTCCGGTGTTGCGGGGATCCGGGGTCGCTTACGATGTCCGGAAGTTCGAGCCCTACGACGCCTACGACAAAGTGGAGTGGGAAGTGCCGGTCGGCAAGAACGGCGACACCTACGACCGGTACTGGGTCAGGATGGAGGAGATGCGCCAGAGCTCCCGGATCATCCGCCAATGCCTGGCCCAGATGCCGGACGGTCCGATCATCGCGGACGTTCCCCAGGTCATTCCGCCGCCGAAACAGAAGGTCATGCGGGACATGGAGAGCCTCATCCACCACTTCATCATTTTCACGCAGGGCTTCAAGCCACCCAAGGGTGAGACGTACTGTGCGACTGAAGCGCCGAAGGGCGAGCTGGGATTCTTCCTCATCAGCGACGGCAGCGCGCGCCCGTACCGCATGAAGATCCGGGCCCCGTCCTTCGTCCATATGGGGGCCTTCGACCACATGGCGCGAGGGTACCTCGTCGCGGACATCATCACGATCTTCGGCACGTATGACATCGTCATGGGGGAATGTGACAGATGAGCAGGCTATAGGCGCGAGGCTAGAGGCTATAGGGAAGACACAGAACACCGCGGTCTCACCTATAGCCCATCGCCTATCGCCTCTAGCCTCTGGGTGATGAAGGCAATGCTACACGAAAAGTACAAAGACCAGATCGAGCAGATCATCAGCCGCTATCCGGTGCGGCGGTCGGCGTTGCTGCCGCTGCTGAATCTGGCGCAGCGCGAGGAAGGCTATGTCAGCGAGGCGGCGATGAAGGAGATTGCGCGTATTTTGCGGCTCACGCCGCCGCAGGTCTATGAGGTCGTCACCTTCTATACGATGCTAAGTCTCAAGCCGATCGGGAAGTTCCACATCCAGGTCTGCAAATCGCTGATGTGCGCGCTCGTCGGGTCGGATACCTTGTTGCAGTGGCTGCAGGCGCGGCTGGGGATCAGGCCCGGACAAACGACGCCGGACCGCCTGTTCACGCTGAGCACGGTGGAATGCCTGGCGTCCTGCGGGACCGGGCCGATGATGCAGGTCAACGACGACTACTACGAGCGGCTGACCGAAGAGAAAGTGGATCGGATCCTGGCGGACCTCAAGCGCGACGGCACCTCTCCGTTCAAAAGCGGGCCGTTCATGCTCCCGGAACCAGAACCCGTGACGCGTCACGCGTAACGCGTAACGAGCAAAAGATGGCACAATACGAAAAGATTTTGCTCAAGAATATGGAGACGCCGGGCTATACCGGGTCGCTGGCGGATTACGAGCGCGCAGGCGGATACCAGGCGCTGCGGAAGGTCCTGGGCAAGATTCCGCCCGCCCAGGTCACGGAGATGGTCAAGAAGTCAGGCCTGCGGGGACGCGGGGGCGCGGGCTTTCCGACCGGCGTGAAGTGGAGCTTCCTGCCGAAAGACTATGAAGGCCCCAAGTACCTCTGCTGCAACGCGGACGAGAGCGAGCCCGGAACCTTCAAGGATCGTCAATTGATCGAGCGCGACCCGCACCAGATGCTGGAGGGCATGGCGATCGCCTGCTACGCCATCGGCGCCGAGACCGCGTACATTTATATCCGAGGAGAGTTCGCCCTTGGCGCCCGGATCGTGGAGCAGGCCCTCGGCGAAGCCCGGGCCAAGGGCTACATCGGCCGGAACATTCTGGGCACCGGCGTGAACCTCGAGATGTGGCTGCATCGCGGCGCCGGGGCGTACATCTGCGGGGAAGAGACCGCGCTCCTGGAATCCCTGGAAGGCAAACGCGGGCTCCCCCGGGTCAAGCCGCCGTTTCCCGCCACGCACGGCCTGTACAACAAGCCGACCGTGGTCAACAACGTGGAGACGCTGGCCAATCTTCCCCACATCATCAACCGGGGCGCCGAATGGTTCGCTTCCATCGGATCCCCGCCCAAGAGCACCGGCACCCGGATCTTTTGCGTGAGCGGGCACGTCAAACGGCCCGGCAACTACGAGGTCCCGATGGGGATCACGTTCCGCGAATTGATTGAGGAGGACGCGGGCGGGATGCGGTCCGACAAGAAACTCAAAGCGATCATCCCCGGCGGGGCTTCCGCGGCGTTCTTTACCGACCGGCACCTGGACGTGAAGCTTGATTTCGAGTCGGTCGCCCAGGCCGGCTCGATGCTCGGCTCGGGCGGCGTCACAGTGATGGAAGAAGGCACCAGCATGGTCTGGGCTGCCCTGCGGTTGATGGAATTCTTCTTTCACGAGTCCTGCGGGAAGTGCACGCCCTGTCGCGAAGGCACATCCTGGCTGGTGCAGACCATGCGTCGCATCGTCTCGAAACGGGGGCGGATGGAGGATCTTGAAACCCTGACGGATCTCTGTCAGAACATCGCGGGCCGCACGGTCTGCGCCTTCGAGGATGCCGCGATCGCCCCGGTCCTGAGCACGCTGCAGCACTGGCGCGACGAGTACGAGGATCTCATCCGGCAAGCCGAAGAGGCGGGACCGGCGGGAGTCTCCGAGTTGGTGATGCCTGGGGCCCGGCACTGACGCCGACGTCCGGAGGCTATAGGCGATAGGCTATGGGCTATCGGCAAGAAAACATGGGTTCTGTCCAAGACCTATAGCCTATAGCCTATCGCCTATTGCCCATAGCCTCATCCAAGGATATGTCGAACGCCACAACAGAGACGGTGAAACTGACCATCGACGGAGTGCCGGTCACGGTTCCGCAGGGCACGCTCGTGATCGAAGCGGCACGGCAGATGGGGGTGATGATCCCGCACTTCTGCTACCACCCCAAGCTGAAGTGGGACGCCAACTGCCGCATGTGTCTGGTGGAGATCGAGAAGATGCCGAAGCTGCAGACCTCCTGCAGCACGCCGGTGGCCGAGGGCATGGTGGTGCGCACCGCGACGCCCGCCGTCACCCAGGCGCACAAGTCGGTGCTGGAATTTATCCTGGCCAACCACCCGCTGGATTGCCCGGTCTGCGACCAGGGCGGTCGCTGCGACCTGCAGGATTTTTCGCATGAGTATACACCCACCACCAGCCGGTTCATCGAGGGCAAGCGGGTGTTCGAGAAGGAATACTTCAGCCCGCTGATCGAGACGCAGATGAACCGGTGCGTCCAGTGCCTGCGATGCGTGCGGTACTGCGACGAAGTGATGGATGTCAAAGCGCTGGCGCCAGTCGGCCGCGGGACGATGACCGAGATCAAGCACTTCACCACCCACGAGTTGGATTGCGAGTTCTGCGGGGGGTGCGTGCAGATCTGTCCGGTCGGCGCTTTCACCAGCCGCCTGTCCATGTACGAGTTCCGTCCGTGGATGCTGAAGCGAGCCGACACCATCTGCACGTACTGCGGGGACGGCTGCCAGATCACGATTCAGACCAAGGAGAATGACCTGATCGAGGTCATGTCCGCCCACGGCGCCGGTCGCAACAACGGTGATCTGTGCGCGCGGGGCTTTTTCGGGTACCACGTCAGCACGCATCCGGACCGCCTCCAGCATCCGCTCATCCGGCGCAACGGCAAACTGGTCCAGGCCACCTGGGAAGAAGCCCTCGAACTCATCGCAGAGACCTGCATCCGGCTGAAGATGCAGCATGGGGCGGAGGCCTTCGCCGGCTTGATCGCGTCGCGCTGCACGAACGAGGACCTCTACGTCTTCCAGAAGTTCATGCGGCTGGTGATCGGCTCAAACAAGATCGACAGCAGCGCCCGCTACGGGCACATCAACGGCGTTCGAGCGCTCCGTCGCGTGCAGGGCACCCATCGCTGGACGGTGACCTTCGAAGATATCGTCGCCGCCGACGCCCTGTTGCTGGTCGGGACGAACATCACCGAGACCAACCCGATCACCGGCCTCAAGGTGAAAGAGGCGGTCAAGAAGCGGGGCGCCGGGTTGCTGACGATTGAAGCGTTGGTGCCGGCGGTCGGGACCATCAGCAACATTGCCAACTTGTCCGCGCATCATTTCTGTGTCCATCCCGAGCGGTTCGGGACCGTCGTGTTGGGGCTGATCAAGGCGGTGGTTGAGGAGGGCCTCATCGACCCAGCCCTGTCGCAGCGGGCTCCCGCCTACGTGCAAGCCCTCCGTCAGGCCGTGCAGGCCCTGTCCTGGCCGGGCGTGGAAGCAGCGGCCATGACGACCTCCAAGGATCTCGTCGAGGCGGCCCGCTCGTTCGCCCGTGCGCCACGAGCCGTCATTCTGGTTGGACAGGGCGTCCTGCGCTCCCCCGGGAGCGCCGGCATCCTGACGAACCTCCTGGATCTGTTGCTCCTGACCGGGCAGCACGGCCGACCGGGATGTGGATTGGCTCCCTTAGCCGAGGAGAACAACGATCAGGGAGCCGTGGAGATGGGGGCGGTGGCGGAGTATCTGCCGGGGCCTTTCGACCAGAACGACGAGATCGCTCGCGCACGCCTTGCCGGCTTCTGGAAGGAAGAGCTGCCGAAAGGACCAGGCAAGACGCTGATGGAAATCCTCGAGGAGGCACGGGCCGGCACCGTGAAAGCCATGTTCGTCGTGGGGGAAAACCCGATGGGCTCGCTGCCGCAGGGGGCAGGGGTCAAAGAGGCTCTGGATCGGCTGGAGTTGCTCGTCTGCCAGGAACTGTTTCTGACTGAGACCGCCGCGCTGGCCCATGTCGTCCTGCCGGCCTGCTCCTACGCGGAGAAGGACGGCACCTTTACGAACACCGAGGGGCACGTGCAGTCGGTCCGGTGCGCGATCGAGCCGATCGGCGAGAGCCGACCGGACTGGGAAGTCCTGTCCGCCCTCTCGGTGCTGATGGCCTACCCGATCGAGTACGGAGAGGCCAGGGAAATCCTGAAGGAGATCAGGAATCTGATTCCCGGCTACGGCCTGCTGGGGCCGGCGCCGACCCAGCCGCGCCCGGACAACGCGGCCGTGGACCGTTACCTCCGGGAGGGCTACGCCGAGGATCTGGCCGCCCGCTATCAACTCACGAACGGGGGGTCCGAAACCGTCACGCGTCACGCGTCACGCGTCACCAGTCTCACGCTGGTGGTGGGTCAGACGCTCTTTCATTCCGGGAAACTCTCGACCCGGTCGAAGGGTCTGCTTCAGATCCAGGCGACCGGCGCGCTGGGGCTGAACCCCGCCGATGCGGGCCGACTTGGCATTGCTGACGGAGACCGGGTTCGGGTCTCGAACGGCCTGGGCCAGATGACCACGACCGTCAAACTGCTGGACCGCGTACCCGAGGGCCTGGCTCTGTTTCCGGAACATTTTGATGAGGAGGCCCGCCGGTTGCTGAGTGTCTCCACGGACCCGCAGACGCAGGCGCCGTATTTCAAGACGACTCAGGTGAAGGTGGAACGAGCCTGAACGTGAATGCCGTTGGGTCAGTTTGGTCCGTTAGTTCTGTGCAGTGCACGGACGCAACGGAACCGAACAGACTAAACGGACCAAACCCTTGGAGGGGACGTGGTTGAAGTCGGAGTCAAGCTCGCCTTGTCGCTTACCCAGATTGCAGTCGTGATGGGCGTTGTGCTGCTCACGGTGATGTTTCTCACGCTGGCGGAGCGCAAGGTGCTCGGCTGGATGCAAGACCGGATGGGCCCGATGGAAGTGGGACCCTATGGCATCCTTCAACCCGTCGCCGACGGACTGAAGCTGTTCTTCAAGGAGGACATCGTCCCGACCGGAGCGAACAAGTTCCTGTTCAGCATGGCGCCCCTCCTGGCCCTGGTGCCCGCGTTGATCGGCTTCGCCGTCATTCCATTCGGGCCTGACCTGACCGTGGAGGTGTTCGGCGTCCAGTTCAAGCCGTTCGTGATCAGCGACATCAACGTAGGCATCCTGTACATCCTCGCGTTTACGTCGATCGGCGCGTACGGGATCATCCTGGGCGGCTGGGCGTCAAACAGCAAGTACTCGTTGCTCGGCGGCTTGCGGTCTGCGGCGCAGGTCATCAGCTATGAACTGAACGTGGGCTTGGCGATCGTCGGCGTGCTCCTGTTGGCTGGCTCGCTGAGCCTCGTCAAGATCACCGAGGCGCAGACCGGCTGGTTCTGGAACTGGTTTATCTTCGCCCCGCCGTTCCCCCAAATCTTCGCCTTCGTCGTGTACGTCATCTCGGCGGTGGCTGAAACCAACCGGCTGCCGTTCGACCTGCCGGAGGCCGAGAGCGAGTTGGTGGCGGGCTTCTTCACCGAGTACAGCGGGATGCGGTTCGCGTTCTTTTTCCTGGCCGAATACGCCAACATGGTCCTGGTCTCTTGCATCGCCGCCTCGCTGTTCCTGGGTGGGTGGAACGCGCCCGCGCCGTTCCTCCAGTTCCATGGCTCGCTGGCGCATCTGCTCTGGCTGTCGGGAACCATCTGGTTTGCGGTCAAGGTCTATTTCTTTTTGTTCCTGTTCTTCTGGCTGCGCGCGACGCTGCCGCGCTTGCGGTACGACCAGCTCATGCGGTTCGGGTGGAAGGTGATGCTTCCGATCGCCCTGGGCAACATTCTGATCACCGCCATCGCGGCCTTTTTGTTTCCGAGGGGCTGAGAAGGGTTTATCTGGTTTGTCTGGTTTATTTCGTTTGTCTGGTTTATTTCGTTTGTTTGGTTCGTTTCGAAGCTTGGCGCACTAGATAAACCAGAAGAACCAGACAAACCAAACAAACGTATTTATGAAATTCAAAGACTGGATCAAGACGATCATTTTCTACGAGATTCTCGTGGGCATGAACGCCACGCTGAGGCACCTGCTGCACTATAAGCCGATCACGCTGCAGTATCCGCACGAGAAGCGGTCCTTGCCGGACAGCTATCGCGGGATGCTCTCCCTGCTCCGGTATGACGACGGCACCGAGAAGTGCGTCGGCTGCGACCTCTGCGAGGCCGCCTGCCCCTCGCGGGTCATCAGGGTGATCAGCGCGGAAGTGCCCGGGGAGCCCACGAAGCGGTACGCGAAAGAGTATTACATGGACATGACCCGCTGCCTCTTCTGCGGCCTATGCGTACAGGCCTGCCCGGTGGACGCGCTGGGTATGACCCAAGAGTACGAGTGGGCCGTCTATGACAAGCGCCACCTCTATTTGAACAAGGAGCAACTCCTGGCCATCGGGGACCGGGCGTTCCCGGTGCGGGAGAAGAGACTGGAACTGCAGCATCCGAACGTGGCCTTCTTCAACGTCGCGTTCACGCATTTGCCTCCCAAGAACACCTAGGCGCGACGTGGAACAGTTCTTCTTCTATTACCTCGCTGGCGTCATCATCCTGACCGCTCTGCTGGTGGTGGCGCTTCGGAATCCCATCTACAGCGTCCTCTCCCTGCTGATCATGTTTTTCCATGTGGCCGGGCTGTACGTGACGCTCCACGCCGAGTTCGTGGCTGCCGTGCAGGTGATCGTGTACGCGGGTGCCATCCTGGTGCTCTACCTGTTCGTGGTGATGCTGCTGAACGTCAAGCGTGAGGACCGCTATCACCCCCAGCTCCCGATCGGCGCGTTCCTGGGTTTGGTCATTGTCACCGAAGTGGTGTTGCTGACGTTCCAGCGGAGGGAGTCCGACACGCCCCTCATGCCGCGGGCAGAGAGCGTCGGCGAGGCCGTGGGGAACACCGAGACGATCGGCGACGTGTTGTATACGACCTACCTTTTCCCATTCGAGGTCGCTTCGCTGATCCTGCTCGTGGCGATGATCGGCGCGATCGTCCTGGCAAAACGGGACATCTTTGAGGAGCAATCGTGAATGGTGAGTTTTCAATTCTAAATTACAGTTCTGACAATTTACAATTCAACACTCACCATTCAACATTTGCATGGTTCCACTGAGCTACTACGTCATCCTGAGCGCGATCGTCTTCATCACCGGCGTGGTGGGCGTTCTGATTCGCCGGAACATCATCATCATTTTGCTGTCCGTCGAGTTGATGCTGAACGCGACGAACATCAACTTCGTCGCGTACTCGTATTATTTCCAGAACGTCACCGGCCAGGTGTTCGTCTTTTTCGCGCTCACCGTCGCGGCGGCGGAGGTGGCGGTCGGATTGGCCATCATCATCGCCCTGTACCGGAGCAAGTCCAGCATCAACGTGGACGACTTTCAGTTGCTGAAATGGTGAGGACTGAGTCGGACTGATTTATGCTATATCCCCTGATTCCGCTTCTTCCGCTTGCCGCCTTCTTGATCCTGGGGCTCTTCGGCCACTGGATCAAGGACCGGGCGCACCTCATCGCCGTGCCGGCGGTCCTGACCTCGTTTCTCTTCTCACTGTTCGTGTTCGATGAGGTCGCGGGCGGAAAAAACGTGACGATCCCCCTCTATACCTGGCTGACCTCCGGAGATCTCCGCATCGAGCTCAGCCTCTACTTCGATCGCCTCACCGCCGTCATGTTATTGCTGGTGACGATCGTCAGCGGGCTCGTGCACGTCTATACGATCGGCTACATGCGCGGTGAGCGCGGCTATGCCCGGTTCTTCGCCTACATCGCCTTGTTCACTTTTGCGATGCTCATGCTGGTGATGGCCGACAACTTCCTGCAGTTGTTCGTCTTCTGGGAGGCGGTCGGGCTGTGCTCCTACCTCTTGATCGGCCATTGGTATGAGCGCCCAGCGGCCCGCGCCGCGGCGACCAAGGCCTTCATCGTCAATCGGGTGGGAGATTTCGGGTTTCTGTTGGGGGTGTTGCTGATATGGCTGACCTTCGGGTCGTTGGAATACCGCCACGTCTTTGCCCAGGCCGCCGATCTCACCGGGGAAACCGTCAATCTCTTGAGTTCCATCGGAGGCGCCTGGGAGGTCTCGACGGTGACCATGATCTGCCTGCTGTTGTTCCTGGGAGCGGTGGGCAAATCGGCCCAGGTGCCGCTCCATGTCTGGCTGCCGGACGCCATGGAAGGCCCCACGCCCATCTCGGCGCTGATTCACGCCGCCACCATGGTGACCGCCGGCGTGTTCATGGTGGCGCGGATGGCGCCGCTCTACAACCTGTCGGCGGCGGCGATGGACGTGGTCGCGGTGACCGGCACCGTCACGATGATCCTCGGGGCCACGATCGCGCTGACGCAGCATGACATCAAGCGCGTGGTGGCCTGGTCCACCGTCAGCCAGCTCGGATTCATGATGATGGCCTGCGGGCTGGGCGCCTACGCCGCCGGGATCTTCCATCTGCTCACCCACGGCGCGTTCAAGGCCCTCCTGTTTTTGGGATGCGGGTCGGTGATCATCGCCCTGCACCACGAGCAGGACATGCGGAAGATGGGAGGACTCAAAGACAAGCTGCCGGTGACCTACTGGACCTTCCTGATCGGCGCCTTGGCTCTGGCAGGATTCCCCTTCACCGCCGGCTTTTTTAGCAAGGACGAGATCTTGGTCCAGGCCTGGTCGGCCGGCGCGCTGGGCAAAACGCTCGCTGCGGCCGCCCTGGTGACGGTGGTCCTCACCGCGTTCTACAGCTTTCGCCTCGTGTTCGTGACCTTTTGGGGTGAATCGCGGGTGGATCCGCAGCACGCCGGGCACCTGCATGAACCCTCGCGGACGATGACGGTCCCGCTCGTCATCCTGGCGTTGCTGTCCATCGTGGCAGGCTATGCGGCGATCCCCGATTTTCTTGCGCCGGCCCTCCCGGGTCCCGGAGGCCTTGCAGTCCACCATGAGGGCCCCGCCGCTGGCGGCATGACGGCGATCGCCGCAGTGCTGGGACTCGTCGGGATCGCGACGGCGTACGTCGTCTACGTCACATCGCCGGGGCTGCCGGACCGGCTCGCGCGACAATGGCAGCGGGTGTACCTCCTTTCTTTGAATAAATGGTTCGTGGACGAGGTCTACGACCGCGCCGTGGTGCGCCCGACGGTCCGGCTGGCCGACCGCCTCTGGGCCTGGGTGGACGTGGCGATGATCGACGCAGCGGTCAACGGGGTGGCCCGCGCGATCGCCTGGTTGGGATGGCTGATGCGGCTCGCGCAGAGCGGCCAGACTCAGCATTACGCGCTCGGCATGACTCTCGGCGCCGTTCTTATCCTGACGGTCTATTTGATGCTTTGATGTGCCGAGAAATGGAGTAACTAAGTAATTCAGTAATTGAATAATTGGAAAGCTAGCCGGGTTTCGCAAAGATTGCCCCTTAATCACTTACTTGCTCAATGACTCGAGACCGATGAGCGATTCCCCAATACTGAGCCTCGTCGTCTTCCTCCCGCTAGCCGGAGCGGTGGGGCTGTTCTTCGTCAAGGAGTCGTTGGTGCGATGGACGGCCCTCGTCGTCGCGCTGGCCGACCTGGGCCTCTCGCTTCCGCTCTGGGTCCTCTTCGACCCTTCCACGCCGCGCATGCAATTCACGGAGCGGGTCTCGTGGATCGCCTCGCC
>JBOHOM010000076.1:0-2892 GCA_050731075.1 Nitrospiraceae bacterium | reverse complement strand
ACAGATAACCCGGGAGGAGCGCGATGAGACGAGAATGTACCGCCAGCAGTCCTTTATCGGTAGAGGCCACCTGGCGCTTTAGCCAGGAGCAGGCAAGGACGGAGTTCAAAGCCCTGGAGACCTGGATGTTCTCAGCCGAGGCGATGACCCTGCCACTGGATGAGATCGAGCGGGAGCAGGAGCGGCGGGGCCGGGAGGTGTACCGCCTCATGCTCCAAGCTCACATCCGGGCTCGCGGGACCGGAGATGTCGGGCCGGCTATCGAGGTCGCCTCGCCCGAGGGTGGCCAAGCCGTGCGCCTGGGAGAGCGGCGGGAACACGAGTGCCACCAGACGACGATCTTCGGCGAGGTGGCGGTGAAGCGGCTCGGCTACAGCCGGGCGGGGCATCCAGCGATCCACCCCTTGGACCGGGATCTGGCCCTGCCGGAGGACTCCTACTCGTACGAAGTCCAGCGTCGGGCGATCAAGGCCGCGGTGCAGGGACCATTCGACGAGGCGATCGAACGGGTCGAGGAGTCGACGGGCGTCGCCCTGCCGAAACGCAGCGCGGAGGAGATCGTTAAGGAGGCTGCGGCCGACTTTGACGCCTTCTACGCGCAGAGGGTCCCCGCGACGCCGGAGTCGACGGGGCCGATCCTGGTTGGAGCCGTGGACGGCAAGGGCATCCCGATGGTGAAGCCGGGGAAGGCGGAGCGCGTGGTCCGGCGCACCAAGGGCAAGAAGGCCAACAAGAAGCGAATGGCGACCGTCGCGACGGTGTTCACGATCCTGCCGCGGGTCAGGACCCCGGAGGAGGTCGCCGAGAGCTTGTTCTGGCCTGAGCTCAAGCGTTCGGAAGAGGAGAAAAAAAGGCCGCGGCCCAGGCCCGAGAACAAGCGAGTCTGGGCGAGTCTGAAGCAGTCGAAGGATGCGGTGATCGACGAGGTGGGCAAGGAGATGCGTCGTCGAGATCCGGAGGGGTCGAAGAAGCACGTGGTGGTCACCGACGGGGAGCGGGCCCTTCAGATCCGCGTCCGGAAGCGCCTGGGGCCCAGCGTTCTGCTGATCCTCGACCTCCTGCATGTCCTCGAGAAGCTGTGGAAGGCGGCGTACGTATTCCACGCCGAGGGAACCGAGGAGGCAGCGCACTGGGTCCACATGCGGGCCTTCAAGATCCTCTGCGGCGGCGTCAGCCAGGTCGTCAAGGGGCTGCGCCAAACGGTGACGAAGCGAAGGCTACGCGGCGAGCGGCGAAAGACGCTCCTGGGTGTCGCCGGCTACCTCTACCGAAACCGCACTCGGATGCGCTACCACGAGTACCTGGCTGCAGGCCTGCCGATCGCCAGCGGCGCCGTGGAGGGGGCGTGCAAGAACCTCGTGAAGGACCGGATGGAGCGCTCGGGCATGCGCTGGAAGGAGGACAGCGCGGAGGCCATGCTCAGGCTGCGGGCGACGTACCTCAGCGGGGATTTCGAGGAGTACTGGGCATTTCACGTGAAGCAGGACCAGGGCCGGCTCCACCCTCCCGGGGCCTGGAGGGCCCTCCAGCAGGTCGTCGAAGAATAGCCACGCCCAAAAGTTATCACCCACATTGAACGAGAGGAGCCTTCGCTGCTGGGCTGCAGCGGAAGCAATTTCCCTCGGCCATGGTGGCATACCCTGCGTAGCGAAGGCTACTGGGGTGTCTGAGTCTACGATCGAGGCTGGTATTCGCGAGTTGCGAGAACCGGGAGATGCTCTTGCCGAGGGACGTGTGCGTAAACCAGGCGGTGGAAGAAAGCCCCTGAGTGACGCTGACCCCACGCTGCAGGAAGACTTGGAGAATTTGGTGGAGCCCAGTACTCGCGGTGACCCAGAATCTCCGTTGCGCTGGACTTCCAAGAGCACGGCGAATCTCGCAAGCGAGTTGCAAGCGCTTGGGCATAAGGTCAGTCCGGACACGGTCGGCAACATGCTGCGGAGCATGGACTACAGCCTGCAAGCACTGGCGAAAACGCGGGAGGGGAAATCGCACCCTGATCGGGACGCGCAGTTCCGTCACATCAGCGAGCAGACGAAGGCGTTTCAAGGTCGGCGGCAGCCGGTGATCTCTGTGGATGCCAAGAAGAAGGAGCTCGTCGGAGCCTACAAAAATGGGGGTCGGGAGTGGCAAAAGAAAGCTGAACCGGAGACAGTACAGACCCACGACTTCCCCGATAAGGACGTAGGCAGAGCCAGACCTTACGGAGTTTACGACCCGACTCGTAACGAAGGATGGGTCAGCGTCGGCAAAGATCATGACACGGCGGAATTTGCAGTTCAAACCATCCGCACGTGGTGGCGGCAGATGGGTCGCGAAGCCTACCCCACGGCTAAGGAGCTGCTTATCACCGCCGATGCTGGCGGGAGCAACAGCTACCGCATACGTCTTTGGAAGGTTGCCATACAGAGGCTTGCGGATGAAGAGGGCATCGAGATTACTGTGTGCCACTTCCCTCCAGGAACAAGCAAGTGGAACAAAATCGAGCACCGGCTGTTTTCGGAGATAACAAAGAACTGGCGAGGCCGCCCCTTGACGAGCCATGAGGTGATCGTGAACTTGATTGCTTGCACGACAACAAAAACAGGCCTCAGAGTCAGAGCGAAGATCGACCAGCGAAAATACAAAACCAAGCTCAAGATCACCAAAGCTGAACTTGCGCGGGTGAATCTGCACAGGTCGTCATTCCACGGTGACTGGAACTACACTATAAAGCCCCATGACGTCCGGCATTCCGAATGAGATGCAATTCATATACAATGCCTTGACTTATTTTGCGGTTGGCGCCCAGAACGACTGTAGAGTCGAGGAGGGGCGCGGTGGTTTAGGCCAAGGACTTTCCGTTGCCGGCCCTTTCGCGTCGCAACGGTGGCAGGATTGACGGCCCCTCCC
>JBOHOM010000075.1:0-6517 GCA_050731075.1 Nitrospiraceae bacterium | reverse complement strand
CAAAGCGAACTTCACCGGAGGAGCGAGGCGTCCACCGAGGCTCCGCCGAATAGGAAAGCCGGAACTGACCAAGGCATAGTGGTCATCACCCGTTGCGACCCGGAGCAACGGGTCCCCGGACCACCGCCGCGGGAATTCCGGAAGGCTTCCGCTCGGCGGAGCCCGGAAGGACCGCTCCGGGAGGTGCGGGAGCGTCGAGCCCTGGCACACCCGGCTAATACCCCGGGAGAGATGGGAACGCGGCTGGGCTGGTCGGCGACAGGACCCGCTGCGATCCCTCCTCACTTTACTTTGGTCCCCACCTCCACGTCCTCCAGAATCGTCACAATGCCGCTGACCTCGTTGTCACCGGCAGCCAGGACCATCCCCTGTGACTCGACGCCCATGAGCTTGGCCGGCTTGAGATTGGCGACGACCACGACGCGACGGCCGATGAGGCTCTCGGGCTCGTATATCTTGCCGATCCCGGCCACGATCTGAAGCTGCTGGCCGCCCACGTCCACCTGGAGCTTGAGCAGCTTCTCCGACTTCGGCACGCGCTCGGCGCTCAGCACTTTCGCCACCTTCAGGTGGACCTTACGGAAGTCCTCGATGGTGATCTGTGGCGCCGCGCTGCCCGGCTGCGGCGCTGCGATTGGAGCAGGGATGGCTGGTGACGGTTGGTCTTGGCTCACGCGTACATCTCCTTGTGGCTGAGTGGGCTCGATTCTCGGGAAGAGGGGCTTGCCCTTGGCGATCGGCGCGCCGGGCAGCAAGCCACCCCATTTGATGTCTCCAGAAAGGAGCGGTTTCGAGAAGTTCAAGCCTCCTATGATTCCCAGTTGCCGTTTCATTTCCTCGGCGGCCCGCGGCATGAACGGATACAGCATGAGAGCAACGATACGAAGGGCCTCTGCCGCATCATACAGGACTGTGTCCAGCACGGCCCTGTGCTCCGCCTTCTTGGCCAAGTTCCAGGGAGCATTCTTGTCAATGTGCTGGTTCCCGACCTGCACGACTCCCCAAATCCATTCCAAGGCCCTGTTGAACTCCAGCTTCTCAAGATGGTGTTTGACTAAGTCCGGAAGCTGAGCCGCGTGATGCTGAAGCAGGTTGTCCGCCCTGGCTTCGTCCTTCGGCTGCGGTATCGTCCCCTTGGCAAACCGTTCGATCATCGTCAAGGTGCGATGCAAAAGGTTGCCCAAGTCGTTTGCCAGGTCTGTGTTGATACGCCCGATCAAGGCTTCTCTCGAGAAGTCGCCGTCATGGCCGAACGGAATTTCTCGCAGAAGAAAGTACCGGAAGGCGTCCGCGCCGAGTTCGTCAACGACGGCATACGGGTCTACGACGTTCCCCCGGCTCTTGGACATTTTCTCGCCGTTCACGGTCCACCAGCCGTGCGCGAAGATGGTCCTCGGCAACGGTCGCTCCAGCGCCATCAGGATGGTGGACCAGTAGACGGCATGAGTCGTCAAAATATCCTTGCCGATGAGATGAACATCGGCGGGCCAAAACTCCGCGTTTTTCTCGAGGGGAGTCAGGTACTCGAGGGCGGAAAGATAGTTTGCCAGCGCGTCAAACCAGACATACGTGACATAGTTGTGATCGAACGGCAGTGGGATACCCCAGGACAATCTGGACTTCGGGCGCGAGATCGAAAGGTCTCCCAGCTCCTTGGACTTGAGGAATCCGAGGACCTCATGCTTGCGGAAGACAGGTTGGATAAAGTCCGGGTGCGCCGAGATGTAATCGACGAGGGCAGACTGATATTGACTCATGCGGAAGAAATAGTTCTGCTCGCTGAGACGCTCCACCGGCCTCTTGCAATCCGGACACTGGCCATTCTCCACATCTTTCTCGGTCCAGAAACGCTCATCGAAGGTGCAGTACCAGCCGACATACGCCTTTTGGTAGATGAGCCCCTTCTTGTTCAGCGCCTCAAGCATCTTCCGGACATAGGCCTCATGCGGGCTGTCCGTTGTCCGAATGAAGGCATCGTGTGAGATGTGTAAGAGTTTCCACAGATTCTGAAACTTGGGAGCAAGCTGATCGCAATAGGCTTTGGGATCGATCCCGGCCTTGGCAGCGGCCTGCTGAACCTTCTGGCCGTGTTCGTCCAGGCCGGTCAGAAAGAACACATCGTACCCTCGGAGCCGGGAGTATCTGGCCAGCACATCGGCCGCGACGGTCGTGTACGCGTGGCCGATATGCGGCACGTCGTTGACGTAATAGATGGGGGTCGTGATGTAGAACGTCTTGCTCATACGGGAATCGGATAAAAGATAACAGGTTGCGGCTATGGAAAGCCAGATTACCCGGCCAACTGGGCTTCGGTCGGCGCCTTGACGGCGTCACGAAGCCGCAGCAGGATCGTCTCCAAGGCTATCTGCAGATTCACGTTCCGCGTCGCGGCCTGCTGGATTGTTTCGATGTCCGTGAGCAGGTCCAGCAGGTGCAGAATGACGTCGGGCCGGAGTCCGCGGGCCGCTTGCTCCAGCTGTGGAAGCCGGTCCCGATTCAACACGTGGTCCGGATCGGCGCCGACGGAGACCAGGATCAGGTCCCGGATCCACCCTGCCATCCATTCCAGCGCCTCCGGCGCGCGGTCCGATCGGTAGAGCGCCTCTGCCGCCGTGAGCAGCGTGGCCACGGATTGGAGAGACTTGGCGGAGGTGAGAGCGCTGAACTCGTCCTCTTGCGCGCGGGTTGCAGCCAAATCGGTCTCCAGCGCCTGACCGATCCGCGCCTGCGTGACCATCGCCAGGAAGCGAGCGTCGGCGGGCGGGATCCCCCGCTTCGTCGTCAGCGCCGCCTCCACATCAGCCCGGGCGGGTGCGACAAAGCGGATCCCCTGGCAGCGGGATCGCACGGTGGCAAGCAGCGCGGACGGCCGGCTCGTGATCAGGAGCAGGAGGCTATGATCCGGCGGCTCCTCCAGGGTTTTGAGCAGCGCATTGGCCGCCCCCGGCGTCATCCGATCGGCGTCGTCAATGAGGCACACCTTTCGTCGGCCGACCAGGGGGTGGTAGACGAGCTGCTGCTCTAATTCCCGGATCTGCTCAATCTTGATTTGCGGGTTCGCCTGCTCCTGATCCGGTTCGATCAGCAGGAAGTCGGGATGGGTCCGGGCCTCGATCTGGCGGCAGGACCGGCAGGCACCGCAGGCGTCGGGACCCTCGGGGCCGTAGTCGGTCTCGCAGTTGAGGGCCTGGGCGAAGCGTAAGGCGGCGCGCCGCTTTCCGATGCCACCTTCCCCGAAGAAGAGATACGCATGGGCCACCCGGTCGTGGAGAATCGAGGCTTTCAAGATCGCGGTGGGTCGTTCGTGTCCGATGAGGTCGAGGAACGGCATGGGTTAGGGATTGTGACGCGTCACGGGCCTCTTACGTCGTTGTAAGAACTTTCTGACGATGGACCTGACTTGCATGGCGACCATCTCCGGATCAGGTCTTCCATCAAGCACTCGAATCCGCCGAGGATATCGGGCGGCCAACTCCAGGAACCCCTGCCGCACCCGTTCGTGAAAGCGTGGGGGCTCCCGATCCAACCGATTCTGTTCCGTCTCTTTCCGGCGACGCCGCCCGAGTCCGACAGGGACGGGAAGGTCGAACAGGAGCGTCAGGTCCGGCGTCAGCCCGGCGGTCGCGAAACGGTTGAGGTCGCTCAGGACACCCAGGTCCAGCCCCCGCCCGTAGCCCTGATAGGCCAGGGTGGAGTCCGAAAACCGATCGCACAACACGACCGTCCCCTCTCGGAGGGCCGGCATGATGACCCGGGCCACATGCTGGCTGCGGCAGGCCAGGATCAGGGACGTTTCGCATTCGGGCGCGATGGGCTCGGCTGACGGAGAGTCCGCAGGATAGCCGAGTAACATCTCTCGAATGCGCTCGGCGAATAGCGTGCCTCCCGGTTCCCGCGTCTCGAGCACCCGGTAGCCCTCCTCCCGCAGGAACTTCGCCGCCCCGGCAAGCTGGGTCGTTTTCCCGCTTCCTTCGATGCCCTCGAAGGTGATGAAGAGGCCTCTGCCACGCCCCCGTCTGACCCCCATGGTTACCCCCTGCGACCGGCCGAACAGAATTTGGCCATCCTAGTCCAAGTTGTTGAAAATAGCAATAAAAGGCTTGCGGCACCCTGCTAAAACTTGTATGATTCAGCTTTCTTAAGGGACCCCCGGTGAAGACGCTCAGAACCTCGCTGAAACGGTACTTTCTGACCGGCTTGCTGGTCATCACCCCGATCTGGGGGACCGTGCTCATCCTGAAGACGCTGTTCGTCACGGTGGACGGCATCTTGGGAAACCTGTTGGCCAAGCTCGTCCCCCCTGATTACTACGTACCTGGGCTGGGCATCCTGACCCTGTTTCTGCTGATTTTTTTGACCGGACTTCTGGCCACGAACTTCATCGGCGGGCAGATCGTGAGACTGTGGGAGGAATTTCTCCACCGGGTTCCAGTCGTCCGCGGCATCTACTCGACGTTGAAGTCGATGATGGACATTCTGTCCTTCCAGCAACGGGAAAAATATAACCGTGTGGTCCTGATCCAGTTTCCAAAAGACGGGCACTATTGCTTTGCCTTCGTCACGGGGGTGACCCAGGGGCAGGTACAGGAAATCTCCCCCGACCCCCTCCTGAACGTGTACGTGCCGACATCGCCGAATCCGACATCCGGGTATTTCCTGCTCGTCCCGGAGAAAGACGTGATTCCGCTGGACATCAGCGTCGAGGAGGCCATGAAACTGATCGTTTCCGGCGGCTTGTATTCACCGGCTCAGCCGATGCATCCCGCCGCCGGTCCCAAGCCCGCGGGCGGGAAGGTCTCCCGCCCAGGTCTGGAGGTTCCGATCGCATGAAGTCCGGGCTTGGTTCATCGCAGGGTGGCCGGATCAAGGGTCTCGGCGCGATCGTGATGGCGGCCGGCCCGGGCAAGCGGATGCGGTCCAAGCTGGCAAAAGTCCTCCATCGCGTCGCCGGACGCCCCATGGTGCTGTACGCCGTCGAGTTAGCGGAACGACTGGCGGGTGAGGGCGTCGTGGCGGTCGTGGGGTACCAGGGGAAGCAGGTCAAAGCGGCCATTGAAGCCCATTACGCGGCGAATCAGAGTCTGGGAGGCAGCCGTGGGTCTGCGGAGCGCGAGAAGGGGCTCACGGCTCACGTCACGAACCGAGCCTCGCAGCCTCCCCCCATTCTCATCGCCGAGCAGCCGGAGCAGCTCGGGACCGGTCATGCCGTCATGCAGGCGCGTGCGGTCTTTGCCCGTGCGCGGGGCGGCCGCGCCGCGACGTATGTGATCCTCAACGGGGATACGCCCCTCCTGACCGAAGCGACCCTCCGGGACCTCATCCGGCTGCATGAGACTGAGAAGGCGGCGGTGACGCTCTTGACAGCCAGCCTCCGTGATCCCGCGGGGTACGGGCGGGTCGTCCGCAGCCGCTCTGGCGGCAAAGACGAGCGGGACAGTCGGGTCATCCGGATTGTGGAGAACCCCGACGCCACGGCTACTGAGGCCGATCTCCATGAGGTCAACGTCGGGACCTACGTGGTGGACGGCCCGTTCTTGTTCGAGGTGCTCGACAAGCTCGAACCGAAGAACGCCCAGAAGGAATATTACCTGACCGATATCGTCGGGCTCGCCGTGGAACGAGGGCTGCGGGTCTCGGCCATGGCGACGCGCGAGGTTGATGAAGGTCTGGGGATCAACACCCGCCGGCAGCTTGCCGAGGCGGAACGGGTGTTGCGGCGCCAGATCTGCGCTCGCTGGATGGAGCACGGCGTGACCTTGCGGGATCCTGCGACCACGTCCATCGACGCGGATGTGGAAATCGGGCAGGACACCGTCCTCTCCCCGCACGTGACGCTCGAAGGACGCACGAAAATCGGCGAGGATTGCCTGGTCCGCTCCCATACGCGGATTGCCGACAGCCTCCTCGGTCATCGAGTGGAGGTACAGGACAGTTGCGTGATTCGGGAGGCTCGCCTCGAAGACGACACGATGGTCGGGCCGTTCGCCCACCTGCGACCGGGGGCGGTGATCCGTCGCTCGGCCAAGGTCGGCAATTTCGTCGAGATGAAAAAAGCCGAGCTGGGGCAGGGCTCCAAGGCGAATCATCTCAGCTACCTCGGCGATGCCCGGATCGGCAAGGGCGTGAACATCGGCGCCGGCACGATCACCTGCAATTACGACGGCATTCGCAAGCATGAGACCGTCATCGAGGATGAGGTCTTCGTCGGCAGCGATACGCAGTTGATCGCCCCGATCACGGTGGGGCGGGGAGCGGTGATCGCCGCGGGCTCGACGCTCACGGACGACGTGCCGGCGGACGCGCTGGCGATTGCCCGGGCCGAGCAGGTGAATCGCCCGGGCTGGGCCGCCCGTCGGCGCGCATTGCCGGGCGCCGGGGCCTTACCAGGCAGGCCAGAAGCCAGTGGCCAGGGGCAAGGGGGAAAGCCTCTCGCCTCTCGCCCCTTGCCTCGAGCCAAGACCTCTGCCACACGGAACAAGGGCAAGAGGACCTAGGCTATGTGCGGGATCGTCGGATA
>JBOHOM010000074.1:0-5054 GCA_050731075.1 Nitrospiraceae bacterium | reverse complement strand
GCTTTTATTCAGGGGAAAGTTCCCAAGCAAGTGTTCGACACATGGTTCATGCCTGTACGCCTGCGGGGGATCGAGGATTCAACCGCGCGGATCGAGGTGCCGAACAAGTTCTTTGGGGAATGGCTCGGCCAGCATTATGGAAGTCTCCTCGCGGAGGCCTTAGCGGCTGTGCGCGGAGAGGGGGAGGTTGGCGTGGCGTTCGTCACAAGTCAGAAGGCCCAGGGTCGCGAGGCGCCGCCACAGGCGCCGCCGATGCGGGGCCCGCAGCCCAGACGTGAGCGGAGGATGGTGAACCTGAATCCCAAGTACACGTTTACGAGTTTTGTGGTCGGCGCGAGCAACCAATTCGCGCACGCGGCGAGCATGGCAGTGGCGGAAGCCCCTGCGCGGGCCTACAACCCATTGTTCATTTACGGGGGCGTCGGCCTGGGCAAGACCCACTTGATGAACGCCATCGGCAACCATGTCGCGGAGCGTTTCGACCTGCGGATTGCCTACGTGACCACTGAGCAGTTCACGAACGAAGTGATCAACTCGATCCGCTACGACAAGATGATCGAGCTGCGGAAGCGCTATCGCAACATCGACATGTTGCTGATCGACGATATCCAGTTCCTGGCCGGAAAGGAGCGGACTCAGGAGGAATTCTTCCATACGTTCAACGCGCTCTACGAGGCGCGCAAGCAGATCGTCCTGTCGAGCGACCGCTTCCCGAAGGAGATGCCGGACATCGAGGAGCGCCTCCGCTCGCGCTTCGAGTGCGGGCTGATCGCCGACCTGCAGCCTCCGGATGTGGAGACGCGCATCGCCATTCTGCGCAAGAAATCCGAGGATGAGGGGATCGGCTTGCCCGAGGACGTGATCCAGTTTCTGGCTGTCAACATGAAGAACAACATCCGGGAGTTGGAAGGTTCATTAGTCCGGTTGGGCGCCTATTCCTCATTGACCGGTCAAGCCATCACGCTGGACATGGCGAAGAACGTGCTGCGTGACATCATCGGCGAGAAAAAGAAGATCATCGCCATGGACGACATCGAGGAGGCGGTGGCCGAGCGGTTTCACGTGAAGATCGCCGATATGAAGTCGCGGCGCCGCAGCAAGACGCTGGTGCACCCGAGGCAGATTGCGATGTACCTGTGCCGAGAGCTCACCGACGCCTCGTTCCCGGAGATCGGACGGCACTTCGGCGGCAAGGACCATACGACGATCATCCATGCCTGCAAGCAGATCGCCAAGGCCAAGGCGGCGGACGGGGCGCTGAACTCCACGCTGGAGAGCCTGAAGAATCAGATCACGAAGGGCTAACGAGCCGGAATGGGGGAGATCACCCGATGAAGCTACGAATCGCGCGGGACGAACTGTTGACCGGCCTGCAGAGGGTCCAGGGCGTGGTGGAAAAACGGAACACCATGCCGGTCCTCTCGAACATTCTTCTGGAAGCGAAGGCGGACGGGGTGGACATCCTCGCGACCGACCTGGAAATCGGCATGCGGGGGTTGTACAAGGCGGCGGTGCGCGAGCCCGGCTCCATCACGCTGTCGGCGCGCAAGCTCTACGAGATCCTGAAGGAACTGCCAGGGGGGGAAATCGATCTCACGGTGGGCGAAAACAACTGGGCGACGATCCAGGCCGGGAAGAGCCAATTCAAGATCGTCGGGCTCCCGAGCAGCGAGTACCCGGCCATGCCGGCGATTGAGCGCGAAGGCCTGACGCCGTTAGCGGGGGTCGGCCTGGTCGAGTTGATCCGAAAGACGTTGTTCGCGGTCGGGGACAATGATGCCCGCTATATCCTGAACGGGCTGCTTGTCACCCTGACCACGTCCGAGAAGAAGACGACGCTCAGGCTGGTCGGGACGGATGGGCACCGGCTCGCGGTGGCCGAGCAGGAGCTGGGCGCGACCGCGAGCAAAGACGCGCCTCGGGAGATCAAGGCCATCATTCCCAAGAAGGCGGCCCATGAAATGCGGCACCTGCTGGAAGAGGAAGACGGCGAGCCGCTGATCGGGTTCACGAAAAATTTGATGATCTTTCGCAAGAGCGGCCTTCTGCTGACCTCGCGGCTGATGGAGGGGAACTACCCCAACTATCAGCAGGTCATTCCGAAGGAAAAGGAGCAGGAGAAGCGCGTCACGGTGGCCAAGCAGGAATTGGAAGGCGCGCTCCGCCGCGTCGCGGTGCTCTCGCGGGACAAGACGAATGCCGTGAAATTGACCTTCGCCCGCGGACGCATGACCCTGTTCTCGAACAACCCGGACTTCGGCGAAGCGACCGAAGAGGTCTCGGTGCGCTATGGAGGCGAGCCCCTGACCACCGGCTTCAACGCGCGATACCTGTTGGATGTGCTGGGCGTCATGGATGGAGAGTCGGTCACCCTGCAGATGGACACCCCGCTGAGCCCGTGCCTGCTGCGCGAGCCGGGCAACGCGGGCTTCGCCTGCGTGGTCATGCCGATCAAGGTGTAGCGGGATGGCGATCAAAGACCACAGCGACAAGGCCCTCGACACGGAGCCTTCCGCTCGGCCCGAGGCCGAGGGGTACAGTCCTGACCAGATCAAGGTGCTGGAGGGGCTGGACGCGGTCCGCAAGCGCCCCGCGATGTACATCGGGAGCACCGGCCCCGACGGGTTGCACCACCTGGTCTATGAGGCGGTGGACAACAGCGTCGACGAACACATGGCGGGGTTCGGCGAGACGATCGAGGTCACGATCCACATCGACGGCAGCCTGACGGTGATCGATAACGGGCGCGGCATCCCGACCGGGATGCACTCGACCCAGAAAAAGTCCGCGGCCGAAGTGGCCTTGACCATGCTGCACGCCGGCGGGAAATTCGAGGAGGGGGCCTACAAGATGTCGGGCGGCCTCCATGGGGTGGGGATCTCGGTCGTGAATGCCCTCTCGGAATGGCTGGAGCTGGAGATCTGGCAGGACGGCCAGGTGTTCGAGCAGCGGTATGAGCGGGGGAAGCCCACCGCTCCCCTCAAAGTGACCGGCAAAACGAAGAAGCGCGGGACCAAGATCACCTTCAAGCCGGACGGCGAGGTCTTCGAGTCGCTCGAGTTCAGCTTCGACGTGCTGGCCCAGCGCCTGCGCGAACTCGCCTTCCTCAACAAAGGCCTGGCGATCACGCTCAGGGACGAGCGCAGGGAGAGAGAACAGGTCTTCCGCTACAAGGGCGGGATCGTGTCGTTCGTCGAGCACCTGAACGAGGCCAAGACGCCGCTGCATAAGCCCATCCTCATCGAAGTCGAAAAGAGCGACGTGATGCTGGAAGTGGCGCTGCAGTACAACGATGGGTACTCGGAGAACCTGTTCGCCTTTGCCAACAACATCAACACGCGCGAGGGCGGCACCCATCTGGTCGGCTTCAAGGCGGCGCTGACCCGGACCATCAACACCTACGCCTACGCCAACGACCTGTTGAAGAAGGACGCCGAGTCGCTGACCGGCGACGATGTCCGCGAGGGCCTGACCGCGGTCGTCAGCGTCAAGTTGAGGAACCCGCAGTTCGAAGGCCAGACCAAAGCCAAGTTGGGGAACAGCGAGGTCAAGGGGATCGTCGAGGCGGCCGTCAACGAGGCCCTCGGCACGTACTTCGAGGAAAATCCCCCCATTGCCCGCAGGGTGATCGGCAAAGCGGTCGACGCAGCCCGAGCCCGGGAGGCGGCCCGCAAAGCTAAGGAGCTGATCCGCCGCAAGAGCGCGCTCGACGGGAGCTCTCTCCCCGGCAAGCTGGCCGACTGCTCCGAGAAAGACCCGGCGCACAGCGAGTTGTTCATCGTGGAGGGGGACTCGGCCGGCGGCTGCTTTACCGGCGACACCGAGGTTGTGCTCGCGGACGGCCGGGATGTGCCGTTCCTGCAGTTGGTCCAGGAGTGGGATCAGGGGAAGAGTAACTATTGTTACACCATCCAGGGCGACGGTCGCATCGGCATCGCGCCCATCCTCAACGTGAGGAAGACGAAGACGAACGCGGAGCTCGTGAAGGTGGTCTTGGATGACGGATCGGAGGCCGTGTGCACGCCGGACCATCGGTTCATGCTGCGGGACGGGAGCTACCGCCCGGCGGCCGACCTTGAGCCGGGAGACTCCCTCATGCCCCTGCGCCGGCAGCGTTCGCGCCTCGGGAGGAGGATCACCATCGAGGGTTACGAGATGGTATACGACCCCAAGGAGTTGCGCTGGGTCTTCACGCATCTCCTGTCCGATCGGTACAACCTCGAGCATGGGACGTATGATTCCTCGGCCGGGACCCACCGCCACCACCTCGATTGGGACAAGCGCAACAACAACCCCGAGAACATCGTGCGCCTCACGAAAGAGGAGCATCTTGCGCACCATGCCGCGCACGCTGAGCGGACCCTGAACAAACCCGAGACGCGCGCAAAGTTGCGGGATATCCGCAAGACGCCGGAGTTTCGTAACAAGATCCGCCGGGCGATGACCAGCCCCGAGATGCGCCGCATGCTTTCCGAGCGGGCCAGGGCCCAATGGACGAACGCGGACTATAAGCGGTTCATGACCGCCAAGTTCCTGGAGTTCTATGCCACGAATCCGGAATTCCAGAAGCAGACCCGTGAGCGGCTGGACGCGGAGCAGCGGACGTATTGGCGCCAGGAGGCCAATCGCCTCCTCCAGTCGGAGCGGACGAGCAGGTTCCTCAAGGAGCATCCGGAGACACTGGCCCGTCTGAGCGCCATCGCCAAGCGGCAGTGGCAGGACGAGGCCCTGCTCCAGTGGAGGAGCGGGAAGACCCGGGAGCAGTGGACCCCGGAGTTCCGGGCCCAGCGGAAGGCTTCCTACAACGAGACCTATCTGCGCAAGGGACTCGCCACTCTGCGGAGCGTCTACGAGAGGACGGGCAAGCTCGACGAGACCGTGTACAACGCCGAGCGCCGGAGGATCGGGGACCGGAGCCTCCTGAGGCTGGACACGATACGGAGCCGCTTCTTCGGCGGGAGCCAGGAGCGCCTGGAGGAGACCGTCCCCAAGCTGAATCATAAGGTGAAGGACGTCGTCCGCTTTGAAGGGCGGGCCGACGTCTACGACCTCGA
>JBOHOM010000073.1:0-2884 GCA_050731075.1 Nitrospiraceae bacterium | reverse complement strand
TTTTTTCCGATCACGGTCTTCCCCGGCTGGCTCCAGCAGATCGCCGAGTGGAATCCATTGACCCACGCGATACGAGGCCTCCAGATGGGTATTTACCAAGGCACGGCGATCACCGGTCTGGCCTACGAGGTGGGGATGTTGGGCCTCTTCTGCGTGGTGCTCGTCCCCCTGGCTGTGTTCAGTTGGAAGTGGGGGCTCCGGCATGCCAGGGTAGAAGGGAGCCTCTGTCTGCACTGAGCCGGCCGGAACCTTCTCTTCGATTCTACATTTACAAATAACCGGCCAGGATGGCTGCGGCTTCAGCCGCGCCGGTGGCAGGGGGCGCGGTGTCTGACGGCTGGGATGTCCGGGAGACCCCAATGAGAGCGGCTTCCCACCGACCTGAGGCAAAGTCGGCGGCCGATAATTCCGTCGCTCGCCCGTAACGGTGGAGATAGCCGACGAGACAGTCCTCGTCCACGAAGTTGTACCGCCTCACGTATACCACGGGTTTGGACTGGGCGACGGCTTCCACAACGGTGCTGTACCCTGGTTTGGTGACCAGAATGTCGGCGGACGCCAGCAGCGTCCCGAATGAGACCGGGATGGAGGCGGCCGAATGTACCCGCCGAGAGCCGGCCGGCACCGATCCGCTCACGATGAACTGATGGGACGCCAGCCGCTCCAAGCGGTCGTACGGAAGCGCGTCGAGGGCGATCCCCCCGAAGCTCACGAGCACGACCTGTTCCTGCGCGCGGGCGCCGATCGCCGTCCTGACCCGCGCCGGGGCAGGAGCGAGCGGCTGCGCAATCGGTCCGATGTCCACGACTTTTCTGAACGCGCTCAGGGGAATCCCAGGGGTTGCGCGGATCATCAGGTCAGCGAATCCGTAGGACTGCCTGATCCGCTGGACCACCTCAGCCTGTGCGCCCCGCGCAGGCCCTTCCGGAGCGAGCAAGGGCGCCAGCACCCCATCCCAGGAGAGCGAGCACAACCCCACGGCCGGCACCCCCGCACGCGCGGCAGCCTCAATCGCCAAGTGGGAAATGTTCGACACGACCAGATCTGGCGCCGCGGAGCGAATGGCGGAGATCTCCTGAGCGACTCTGTCCTCCCATTCGGCATGGAAGGCCTGGTGCGCAGCCCAGGTCGCGTCGACGTCGATCGTGAGCGGTCCGAACTGAACGCAGCCGATGTCCTGCTCGACGGGATTCACTTCCCATGCCATCGTCAGCCGACCATCGAAGAACCACGGCGGGACCTTCGTGCGCAGGATAGCCCTGACTCCTGAAACCCTGTGGCGTAGCTCGTTCAGCACCGGCAGCATCTGGGCTGCATGGCCAAACCCATGGCCGGAGACGGAACACAATACTAACGACATGGTGAGCCAATGGCGTCTAGCGTATGGCTGATGGCTTCGGACTCAGGCTCGGCGCCGAGTGATCGGAGTTGATGGTGGATGGATGCTAAAAGCCACCGGCTCCTCATCTCAAGAATCCTGAGAGCTCGGCTCGCTGGGGGCGATGTTGTAGTGCAACTCGAGGTCGAACTCGTCGATCAACACGTTTGCGGTCTCGTTCCCCAGACTCGATCTGACTTCGTTGATGACGAGTTCGATGGCCACACCGGCATGGGCCCCGAACTGATCGATGGCCGACTGGATTCGTTGCCCGGCCTCTTCTGTCGTCACCGATCCTTCCCCTTTGCTTGATGCGCCGGTGAGAGATACCACAGATGCTTGCACGCCGGCAAGGCCGTCCACGGAATGCGGTTTCCCACGCCGCCATTTCCGCCGGCTGCGGCAGGCCGGAATTCCAATGACGAAGATCGGTTGTCTCTCTGTCCGAGAGCATGGTATTCTGCCCTCTGCCTGACCCTCAACCTGAGGCTGCTCCGTGAACGCGCCGCGTCGATCGAACGCGGAAGGGTCCACCATGATTATTAAACATTACTCTCAAGTGAAGCCCGGCACCTACGCCGGTACCCCTGAGGGGGTGCAGGTTCGCGAGATGATTACGGGGCTCGACGGAGCGCCGAACTTTTCCCTGCGAGTGTTCGATGTCCAGCCGGGGGTGAGCACCCCGTTTCACTCCCACGAGCATGAGCACGAGGTGTTCATCCTGGAGGGGAATGGCACAGTCCGAACGGAGGGACGTGAGACCCCCTTCAAGGCAGGAGATTCGGTCTTCATCGCTCCGAACGAAACGCACTGCTTCATCGCCGATACCACCACGCCGCTTCGCTTCATCTGCGTGGTGCCTACCAAAGACCGGTGCAACTTGTAATTGAGTAACTAAACTCAATTACTTCTGCTATGGATCCGTTCAAACAAGTACTCACTTACTCAATTACTTCCGATATGGATCCTCTCAGCCAGGTGATCCGATACCATCAAGAGACCAAACATCACTTTTTCCGGTATGCGCGCGCGTTGGGGTACCTGGACTGGGCGAACCAACCGGACCCGTTTCGACGGTATGCGGGAGCGCGGCTGATTCCGCTGCCGGTCTTGAGGCCGGACGAAGCGCCGCTCTCGCCGCCCTACGGGGATCTCTATGACGCAGGGAGGGTCGCCTCTGCGCCGATCACCTTGCGCACGTTGTCGCGGTTCCTCGAGTATGCGCTGGCCCTGTCGGCCTGGAAGCAGGCAGGCGATGTGCGCTGGGCGCTCCGAAGCAATCCGTCAAGCGGCAATTTGCATCCCACCGAGGGCTACCTGCTGATCGGAGACCTGCCCGGTCTCGCGTCATCGCCCGGGCTCTACCACTATGCCCCGAAGGAACATGGCCTTGAACGGCGGGCGGATTGCTTACAGGAGAGCTACACCGTGCTCATGAAGGAGTTTCCCCCGCATGCCTTTCTCATCGGGCTCACGTCGGTGCACTGGCGGGAAGCCTGGAAATAC
>JBOHOM010000072.1:0-7297 GCA_050731075.1 Nitrospiraceae bacterium | reverse complement strand
CTTCGCCGTGCGCAATTCGTCCAGGCTGTCGCCCACCTTGATCCCGATGTGATAGAGCCCGCGCCGCCGGCCGGTCATGGGAGCCGGTGCCTCGCCCACCTGGATCAACAGCAGCTCGTGGTGCGTGCGGCCGGAGGTCAGGGCCGCGGCAGCGCCGTTGAAGACGCGTCCGACTTCCTTGAAGCCGAGCAGGTCGCGATAGAAGGCAAGCGAGCGCTCCAAGTTCTTTACATAAAACACGACGTGGCCGAGGTAGCGGGCTTTCATCGCAACCCTTCTCAATGATGGGCGTGTACCAGCGCGTGGCCGCGGCCTTTGCTGAGCAGCCAGCGGTTCACCGGCAAGGCGGCAACGAAGGCCACGGCCAGCGATAGCGCCAGGCTCCCCCAGAACAGCAGACTGGAAAGTCCTGCATCCATGGCGCCGGGAATCACCAGCACCACGACATTATCCACGATCTCCATGACTGTGATCGAGAGCGTATCCGAGGCCAGGGCCAGCCCCACTGCCGCCCTGAACGCCATTCCGCCGGCAAGGAGCGGCCAGAACGTGAACGCGTAGCCGAACAGGAACGCCAGCGCGACGGACAATGCAACGGTCGTGGCGTTGTTCCAGCCGAGCGCCAGCCCGATCACCATGCCCAGCACCTCTCCGATCGCACAGCCGGTGAGGCAATGAGCCGTGGCCGAGACGGCGAGGCGGGTGAGGGAGACGCCCGTTTCCGCCATCGCGCGGTGTTCGTGATGCTTATGCTGATGCGCGTGGTCGTGGTCCATCGCCGACCTCATTACGAGAATGTGATACCGGTCTTCTGCACTTCCTGATAGGGGAGCAGCCAGACGAGCGATTCGTCGCTCAGGTCGCCTACCTGAATGCGGTTGCCCCAGGGATCGCGGAAATCGCACCGGAAGTTGGGATGGAGTTTGAGCTTATATTTCTTCGCCAGCTTCCGGCGGACTTCGTCGATCTGCTGTTGATCGCGCACCATCAACCCGAAATGCTTCACGCGGTCCGGTTGGAGCTTTTCGACCTCGAAGATGGCCATGAACTGATGCTCGCCGAGCTTGCACCAAGCCGCACCCTCGCCGCCGCGGAGCATCTTCAAGCCGAACACGTCCGAATAAAACTTGACGGCCTTCTTGGCGTCCGTGACCTCGATCACGATGTGGTTGCATCCATAGACTTGCACAGCCATCGGTCACCTCTTACCAGTACGGCATCAGCCTTGAAGCTGCTTGATAACCAAGTCGGCAACTGCACCGCCCGAAGCGGGGTTCTGGCCGGTGATGATACGGCCATCCGCAATCGCAAAGGATGCCCAGGGTTTGTCCGCTTTCTTGTAGATCGCGCCGCGCTTTACGAGTTCGTCTTCCGTTAAAAAAGGTACATACTTGTCGAGCTCGGCCAGCTTCTCCTCCTCATCCGAAAAACCCGTAACCTTCTTACCCTTGATAAGCAGCGTACCGTCGGAGAGCTTGATATTCAGAAGGCCGACAGCACCATGACAAACCGATGAGACGATCCCACCCTGTTCGTAGATCTTACGGCTAAGGACTTGCAGCTCATTATTGTCCGGGAAATCCCAAAGCACACCGTGGCCGCCGACGAAGTAGATCGCGGCATAGTCGTGGGGATTGACCTCGCTAGGCTTCAGCGTCACACCAAGGCGGTTCATGAACCCTTTGGTGTGGTACCATTCCCAGTCGATCGGCTCGGCCATGGAGAGGCTGTGCGGATCAATCGGGGTGTAGCCACCTTGTGGACTCACATAATCAACCGCGAAGCCAGCCTTCTCAACCCTCTCGACGAAATGGACGGCTTCGCCCAGCCAGACTCCGGTCGCTCGGTTCAAGTTCGGATACTTTTCGACCCCCGTTAGAACGACGAGTATTTTCTTGGCCATCTTACTCCTCCATAATTGCAGTTACAGACTGCTTATCAAGAACTACCTACACAGTGTGAAATCCGAACCAAACGGGCATCCCGCTCTCCCCTCCCGACGTAGCACCAAGGGCAGCCGACGTCGAAATAGATATCGATCTGGAGTTTCTGTTCGGTCACGACAGATGCCCCATCTTGCCCATCCGGTAATCATTCACAGCCTGGGCCAGCTCGTCCTGCGTATTCATCACGAACGGGCCATAGCGGGCGACGGGTTCGTTGATGGCCTCTCCGCTGAGCGCCAGGACCGTCGAATCGGATCGGGCTTCAATAGAAATCTGCTCGCCGGTCCTGTCGAGCCGTGCGAGTTCCGCTTCTTTCACCGGCCCCGAGCCGTTGATGGCAATCTCGCCCTGGAGCACGAACACCGCAGTGTTGAATCCGGCCGGCACGGTCACATCCGCGTGATGTCCCGCGTTCACACGCAGGTCGTACAGATGAACCGGCGTGAACGTCTTCGTCGGTCCCTTGATGCCGTGAAACTCCCCGGCAATCACGCGCAGGCGGCCGGCGCCGCCGTCCAGGTCAATTGCTGGAATCTCTGAATTCAACAGCGTCTGGTATCCGGGCTTGGACATTTTGACGGCCTTCGGGAGATTCACCCACAGTTGAATCGCGTGCAGGGTGCCGCCATGCCTGGCCCATTCTCGCTCGTGCATTTCTTCATGGACGATACCGGACGCGGCCGTCATCCATTGCACATCGCCTGGGCCGATGATGCCGCCACTGCCTGTCGAGTCCCGATGCGCCACCATGCCTTCATAGACGATGGTGACGGTTTCAAACCCCCGATGCGGGTGCTCGCCCACCCCGCGCGGGGTGTCGGTCGGCGGGAAATAGGCAGGCCCGGCATAGTCCAGCAGCAAAAACGGCGAGAGTTGCTCGCCGACGCCGTCGCCGGGAATGAGGTTGCGCACGGGAAACCCGTCTCCGACCATGTGGGCCGACCTGTGCCGATGCACCTGCGCGACTTGTTTGAGAATCGTCACGCCGGCCTTGGCGTCGGTTGCCGACTCGTGTTTCGTCTCCGCTTGTATGAGGGATGGTTTCATGGTGTACCTCCTCGTGTCCGTTCCGTGATTCGCCGCATCGGCGCTTACAACCGCTTCTCCTCAAGATCGTAGACGTCGAACCACACGTAAACCGGACGATGTTTCGGCACGAACTTGGGAATGTACTCCTCCAGATACTGCTGGGCCTGGAGGCTCATGTCGCTGAGTTTCATGTCGCGCATTCTGTTGTTCCATTTCAAGACCTCGTCGGGATCCTTCATCTTGGAATGCTCGACGATCCATCGAGCGAGTTCGTCATCCGTGGCGCCGGTCTCGACGACCTCCTTGAACTGTTCCGGCGTTATCCCGGCAAACGCAAACCACTGGCTCGCCAGTGAACAGGGCCAATAGTTGTAGTCCCCGTTCATGCCGAGCAGAAACGCGCGGCACTTGTCCGCGCAGCGGGCCGCGATCACATACCCGCCCAGCTTCTCCCGCGGGCTGCGCGGGTAGCCTTTCCGGAGATCCTTGACCAGCTTTTTCACTTTTTTGAGGTCCGTCTTCATGGCTACTCCTTATCCACGTGTGGCCTGAGGCCTCAGAACGCCACGGTGCTTTCGGTTTCCTAGATGAGGACCTCGGCTCCGGCGGCCGGATCCGCCGTCAGTTTCCTCGCGCCCGTCGCCGTCAGACGGACCGCGTCGCCCGTGCTCAGGACGCCGGCTTCCTCCAGCTCCGCGTCGCCCTTCGCGACGAAGAGATGCGCGTTCGGCGCATCCGGCACCGTGACCGACTCGCCCGGCTTGAGCCGTCCGCCCCAGAGGACTGCGCCGCGCTGGCGGATCGCGATTGCCGCGTCGTGTCCGCGGCCTGAGGCCACGGGCATGAGCCCGCCCTTCGCGAGTTCCCCGTTGATGTCCAGTTGCTGATAACCCGGCGCGATCCGTTCCGTGTCCGGGAGCACCCACATCTGGATCAAATGCACGTCCCGGTCGCCGCGCGGATTCATCTCCGAGTGCCAGATCCCCGTGCCGGCGCTCATCCGCTGGGCGAGGCCGGGGTATATGATGTCCTTGTTGCCGACCGAGTCTTTATGCTCGAGTTCTCCGTCCAGGACCCAGGTCACGATCTCCATGTCCTGGTGCGGATGGGTCCGGAAGCCGCTGCCGGCCTGGATCACATCGTCGTTGCTGACCAGCAGCAGCCCGTGGTGCGTGTTCGCCGGATCGTAGTGGTTCGCGAAGCTGAAGCTGTGAGAGGAGTCCAGCCAGTCGAGCCTGGTCCGGAATCGCTCGCCGCTGCGTCGTATGTCAATGATGGGCTTGCTCACCGTGCCTCCCCTTCGCTCCACGGAACTCTCTGTGATGGTCGGCGCTGCAACCGAGCCGCGATGGAGGGATAATAGTACTAGCTAGAACCATAGTCAAGGGGGAGGGTTCCGTATTCGATCCCCGCTCGGCCGAATTTCCTGTGGCGCATCCTTCCCTCGTTGAGCTAGAATTCGATCATGATCCGGCGCATCAAGACAGCCGAGGATCTCGCCTGGCTGCTCGCCCACACCCATGCCTTCCAGGGCGGCCAGGTGACGGATCTCAACGTCAGGAAACACCGGCTCTTTGATGAAGCGTCGGGCCGTGAAATCACCGCCGGGACGACGATTATTGCCGTCATTCGATACGAGCTCGCGGTTCGAGGATCCGACCGCTTCTACGCCGTGACCCGCGTGGCGAAACTCACGATGACCGGAGTGACCGACTTCTCGATTTTCGAACAGGAAGGGGCGGACTTTTCGGAGATCGGCGTGACCCATGCCGAAGCCTCGGACGGGCAACTACGGTTCTGGTTCGACCCCCGCGGCGAACTGTACGTGATCTGCGACGAAGCTCAGATCGAGGAGGTATCCAGACCCGGCGCCAGCAGGCCACTCCGCACCGGGATGACGGAGTGGACCTTTCAAGCGCAGACCGGCGCTCTGCCGGACGTGGCTTGGTTCTTGGACCATCTCGACCGCGCAGGACTCCCGTGCGCCTGGCGCGCCGTCAAACCGCAGGCTCCCTCCCATCCCGCCCTCCGCTGGGAAGGGTACCTCGTACCCGCCTCCGCGCACGGCGCTCGTCGCACCGGCGGCGTCTTCGTGCAGGCGTATGGCCCGCTCGACGGATGCGGGTTCGGGATCACGATCCGCGCCGCGGACCCTCACCAGGATGGAGTCGGCCGACTCCTGGTTGCCCTCGCCGACATCATCGCCCGCGGTTTCGAGGGCACGTGCCTCTGCGGCAACCACATTATGGAACGAAACGAGTGGCTCGGCGAGCAGAAGGTCGGGCGCGGGGTGTGACTCGTCGAGGTCTTCAGCAGGCTGTCAGTGGGAAGGCGAGGCGGAGCCGTTTTTTCGGTTCACGCATTCGACCAGGTGCCATAACCGCAGCGGGTTGACCTTCTCCTTCCGTGCGACCAGCAGTGAGGTGCCCTCCAGGACGTTCTCCAGCGAGAGATCGGTTCGAAACCCCAGGTGTTTGCAGAGCGGCGAGATGACCTTTTCGACGGCCGCGATGAGCCTGTTGCCGTTGCTGAAGTGGTTCAGCATGATAATCCGCCCGCCCGGTCGGCACACGCGAATCATCTCGGTGACCACTTTCCGGTAGTCCGGCACCGCCGTCACCACGTATGCGGCCATGACGGTGTCGAAGCTGTCGTCCTCGAACTCCATCCGGCCGGCATCCATCCGCAGCAACACGACGTTTTCCAGGCCGTGCGACTGGATCCGTTCATGCGCCTTCCGCAGCATCCCGGCGGAGAAGTCGATGCCAACCACCTGACAGTACCCCGGATACAGCGGGAGCGATAAGCCGGTGCCCACGCCGACTTCCAGAATCCGCTCATTCGGTTTGATGTCCAGCCGGCGGACCGCCGACTCCCGCGATTCGTGGAAGATCCTGCCGAAGATGTGGTCGTACACACCCGCATAGTTGGAGTACACGCGCTCCACTTTTTTCAGATCCATACGCCCTCCGCTCTCCCACAGGATTTCATCCCCGGAGGCCCTGGCCTGCGGGGGCATTCTGCCGACCGCGGTTCGTGGGGACGGCTCAATTAGGCGGGAAACACGGGTGATGACGCCGTATTGGAAAGACCCGCCTGAGTAAAAAACCGGGGCTACTCTAGCGAAGTTATCTGAAGGAGTCAACAGTTTAGAGAACATTGGCCGTAGGCCCTGGTCGGGGGATCCGGGTTCCGTCTCCCGCCAGGTGGCGCCGCCCACGATTCTTTCGGCCACGGCGCCCGGTATGGTATGGTACGCGCCATGTTGCTGGCCGGTGTATTGGGCATCACCCTCTTCCTGGCGCTGGTGCTCGGAGATTGGTTTCATTTCACCAGCCTCACGGCCGCGGCCAGCCGCTACGGATGTGGGATCGCGCGGCTGGACGACCGGTTGCCACTGACGCCGTTTGCCTTCGTGATCGAGCGGTTCGACAGAAACGGGCTGCTGCACCTGCCCCACGGCGTCGCACGAGTCTTTCTGGAACAGCGGAGAATACTGTTGCGGCCGCAGTACCAGCTCTACTCGTTCAGGTTCCGGACCGCCTGGCCCCTCAATGGCTCGATCGACTTGGAACCGGAGGGGGACGCTACGCGGCTGACCTGCATCAAGCGGGTCCCGTGGTCCTCAGCGTTCCTCACCCTGCTCTGGTTCGCCGTCGTCGGGTTGGGCACGGTGGGCTTCGTGATTGCCTACCTGGCCGAGGGAGGCCTCACGTCCCTCAGCGGTGCTCTGATGGGGCTGGGGATCACCGGACTGGGGCTGCTGGTGCTGGCCTTCGGCGTCCTCACCGTGGCGCTCGCCATCCGCCTGGAGGATTATCGTCTGACCCAGGCCTACCATGAGCTCCGCGCCGCCTTGGCGTGCGAACCCGCCCCATCCCGGTAATTAGGATCACCACCACGGCTGATCCCGCGGCCGAGGGGTCCCATGTGCACGGAGACTTAGCACTCACCGAAAAAACCGTCTCCTCGTGGCTTGCTCCAGCGGGTGGCGTGGCGAGCGGGTCCCCCGTCGCCATCACCCATTGCACGAAGCCAAGCAATGGGTCCCCGGGAAGGGGTGAAGAGCCAACAGGGTGCCAGCGAGCCCCATCACACAACGCCCGCGCACTGCCAAATCGCGAAGTGACCCCCACGGGGGGATGGGGCGCGCGATGCGAGGAATAACGAGCATCACGGTTGCGCGCGCCGCCGAGATGGTGAGGCGGCCGGGTCCGAGCGAGGGTTCACCCGTTGCAACGCCGGAGCAACGGGTACCCGGGGTTGATCGCCGCGACAGGACCCGCGAGTATGCGCAACGTTCAAATAGCTTTCTCTGGATC
>JBOHOM010000071.1:0-5305 GCA_050731075.1 Nitrospiraceae bacterium | reverse complement strand
TCCGGTCCGGCACCTTCTGGATATTGCCGAGCCCGTCAGCGTATGTGCCGGTGAGGACCTGCTCCACCACGGTCACCGGTTGATTGAGATAATTCGTGGGCGCGATGGCGGCGGCGATTTCCTTTCGATGGGCCGGATTAGAAGCATAGTGAGTCGCATCCAAAATTGACCTCCACAGCGCCACGAAGGTATTGGGATATTGGGTGGCAAACTCCTTGGTCACGACAAACGCGCAGCACGGATGGCGATCCCAGATGTCCTTCGAGAGCTTGTAAATAAAGCCAGCGTTTTCGTATACGGCGCGCTGATTGAACGGATCGGGTCCGAGATAGCCATCCACGTTGCCAGCTTTCAGGTTGGCCACCATCTCGGGTGGCGGCACAATGCGGATCTGAACATCCTTGTCCGGATGGATCCCACCCTCGGCCAGGAAGTACCGAAGCAGATAATTGTGCATGGAGAAATCGAACGGGACGCAGAAGCGGAAGCCTTTCATCTCTGCGGCGGTCTTCACGCCCTTATGCTTGATGTGCAAGGTGATGGCCTGTCCATTGATGTTCTCCACGGCTGGCATATAGAACGGCACCGGCAATGAGCCCGCGCCCAGCGTGAACGCGAGCGGCATGGGCGAGAGAAAGTGGTTACCATCCACCTCCTTGGTCACCGCCCAGTCACGGATCATAGCCCAGCTCGCTGCCCGTTTTACCTTGGCGTTTAAGCCATGCTTCGCGTAGAAACCCAACGGCTCGGCCATGATGATTGGGGTCCCACACGTGATCGGAATGAAACTGACACTGACGTCCTTCTTCTCCAGCTTTCCGACCGGATCGGCCGCAAACGCTGTGAGTCTCCCCAACGGGAACACCTCAGCGATCACCGCTGTCAACGCCGAGGCTCCCAGACCCATCAGCAACTGGCGCCGGGTCGGCCCAGCAGCCCGCAGCACCGCCGCCACGATTGAGCGTTCCACCGTCCGTTCAAAATATTCCTCAGATGAAGGTATGTTCCTCATCGTTCCCTCCTTGCTGTGGAAGACGTTGATTCTCCCCATCACCTTCTCTCGCTCTGGTCCCGTCTCACGCCTGACGCCTTACGCCTCACGAATTCCATACTTCCGCATCTTGTACGCCACCTGCCGGGGCGTCAGCCCCAGCGCACGAGCGGCCCTGGCCTGGATCCACCCGACTCGCTCGAGCGCGCCCAGCAACCGCTGTCGCTCGATCGCTTGCAGGCTCGCGCCGAGCGGTTGTCCTTCCCGCCGTTCCTTTCGTTCCAGGCCCAACTCGCTGTCGGTCACCTGCCGCATGTCGGCAAAATACCCGCGCAGGGATGGAGGGATGGCCTCGAACGTCACATGATCGTGATCGGGGTCGGCCATCACCACGAGTCTCTCGACGCAGTTTTGAAGCTCCCGAACATTCCCGGGCCAGTGGTAGCGACCCATCAGCGCCAAGAGTTCGCGCCCCAACCGGACCTGCCGGCGGTTCTCACGATTGAAACGCGAGAGGAAATAGTCGATGAGCAGCGGGATGTCCCCTTCGCGTTCTCGCAACGGCGGCAGCGTCATCGGCACGACGTTGAGGCGGTAATAAAGGTCTTCCCGAAACGCGCCCGTCTGGACCATCGCCTCCAGGTCTCGGTGTGTGGCCGAGATCACGCGCACGTCGACTGTCACAAGCCGGCTGCCTCCGACGCGTTCGAAACACTTGTCTTGCAGGACGCGGAGGAGCTTCACCTGCGTGGCAGGGGGGATATCCCCGATCTCGTCCAGGAACAACGTGCCGCCATCGGCCAGTTCGAACCGCCCCTTGCGCGTTTCGACCGCGCCGGTGAACGCACCCCGCTCGTGCCCGAACAGTTCGCTTTCCAGCAGGGTCTCGGCCACCGCCGCGCAGTGCAACCGCACGAACGGGCCCTTTGCTCGGGGCCCCTGCACGTGGATCGCCTTCGCCACCAGCTCTTTCCCGGTCCCGCTCTCTCCTCGCAGCAGGACCGTGGCCGGGCTGTCGCTCACGCGCCTGATGGCCTCGTAGACCAGGCCCATCGCGTGGCTCCGCCCCACGATGCTCGGGAGGACGCCCCCGGCCACGGCTCCTCCCCGTGTGCTCGCGGTGCTGGCCTCGTCCTGCAGCATGAGCGGTTCGCTGAGGACGCGAACGTCGTGCTCCTCGGCTCCGCCCCCTCGGAAAGCGCGCCTGGCCCGCACCACCTGGAGGCGATCCCGCAGGAGCTCCAGCGCTTGGTCGAGCCTCCGCTCCGGAGAGTCCGACCCGACCAACGCCCTGGCGATCTCCTCAAGAACCGCGCATTCCTCCGTCAGCTTCGCTTCCATGACGTCCGTCACACCCACGTCCGCAGGTCCCTCCACCGGCGTTCGGATTCAACGGGCAAACAAAAAAGCGCCAGCGCTGTCGATCTGGAGAGGTCTCGGTCAACGACCTCCCGGCAGCACTGGCGCCCTTGCCAGTTGGCCCGTTGCTTCGACCCATTGCCGTTGGCCCGTTGCACGTTGGAAGAGCAACGGGCGCCCCGAGCAATGGTACCCCGAGCAACGAGCACCCGGTCCGACGACGTTGTCGGACGCTTCGATTCAGGCTAGAGGCTATGGGCTAGAGGCTATAGGGAAAGCGGCTCCGCCCGCATCTATCGCCGGGTACCCGTTGCTCCAAGATTGCAACGGGTGCCCACCATCGCCTATCGCCTGTGTTCTACACATCGAAGTACATGAAAAATTCGTACGGATGCGGGCGGAGTCGCAACGGGTCCACCTCACGCCCGCGCTTGTAGGCGATCCAGGTTTCGATCAGATCCTCGCTGAACACGCCTCCCTTGAGGAGGAACTGATGGTCCTTCTCGAGGTGTTTCATCGCATCGTCAAGGCTTCCGGGCATGGTCGGAATCCTGGCGGCCTCTCTGGGTTCCAGATCGTAGAGATCCTTGTCCATCGGCTCGCCCGGGTCGAGCTTATTCTCAATGCCGTCCAGCCCGGCCATGAGCATCGCGGCAAAGGCCAGGTACGGGTTGCAGGCCGGGTCGGGAAACCGCACCTCGATCCGCTTGGCTTTGGGACTCGGCGAGTACATCGGGATCCGAATGCCGGCAGACCGATTGCGGCTGGAATACGCCAGCAGAACGGGCGCCTCGAACCCCGGGGTCAGCCGTTTGTAGGAGTTCGTCGTCGGGTTCATCAGGGCCGCCAGGGCGGGCGCATGCTTCAGGATGCCGCCGATATAGTACAAGCAGAGCTGGGAGACACCGGCATACTCCTTCCCGGCAAACAACGGCTTCCCCTCTTTCCAGATGCTCTGGTGGGTGTGCATCCCCGATCCGTTATCGCCGAAAATCGGCTTGGGCATGAACGTCACACACTTGTTGTGCCGGTAGGCCACATTCTTCACGATGTACTTGTACATCATCATCTTGTCGGCCATCACGACCAGGGAGTCGAACCGTAGGTCGATCTCGGCCTGCCCCGCCGTCGCCACCTCGTGGTGCTGCTTCTCGACCGGGATGCCGGCCTTCTGCATCTCGAGGATCATCTCGCTTCTGATGTCCTGGAGCGTGTCGGTGGGCGCGACTGGAAAGTAGCCTTCCTTGTGCCGGGGTTTGGAGCCAAGGTTGGCCCCTTCCTTTCCGGAGTTCCAGATCCCTTCCTCGGAATCGATGAAGTAGTAGCCGCTGTGGCTATTCTGGTCATAGCGGGCTTGGTCAAAGATGAAGAACTCCGCCTCCGGCCCCCAGTATGAAATGTCCCCGATCCTGGTGCTCTTCAAATATTGCTCGGCTTTCTGCGCGATGTTTCTCGGATCCCGTTCGTAGCCTTCCCGGGTAATGGGGTCCACCACGTCGCAGATCAGGCTGAGCGTCGGGACCGCCATGAACGGGTCCATGCAGGCGGTCGCGGGATCGGGAATCACCAGCATATCGCTGCTGTGGATCGCCTTCCATCCTCTGATCGACGAGCCGTCGAACCCCGAGCCGTCCTTGAACGTCCCCTCGTTCAGCTCTTCGGTCGGAATCGAGAAATGCTGCCATGTCCCGAGCAGATCCACAAACTTGAGGTCCACCACCTGAGCCTTGTTTTTCTTGGCATACTCCAGCACTTCGCGGGGAGACATTCCGAACCTCCTTTCATCCGATCCGAGTCATGATGATGCGCCCGAGGACACTCCTTCGTGCTCGCCAACGCTCTTGTCCAGGAAACGATCGATCTCGTCCTTGATGGCGACGCGGATCGTCTCGAGCTGCGCGTGGTCCATGATCTTCGCCCCCTCGAGGTCCGACACATAGAACACGTCCGCCACCTGGTCCAGACGGGTCGAAATGCGCGCCGCGTGCACCGACAGTCCGAGCTTGAAGATCGCGTGCGTGATCACGTACAGCAGCCCCTGACGGTCATCGGCGAACACGTCGATGATCGTGAAGCGGTCGGAGGTCTCATTGTCAACCTGCACCTCGGTGGGCTGCCGGCCGGACGGGAGCCTGCGTCCGGACGGGAGGCGGCTGCTTCGGCCCACCAGGTTCTCGACCGTATCCTCGCCTTTCAAAATTCTGACGATGGTCCGGCTGATGCCGTCACGCCGCTCGATGGGCGGCGCCTCCGCGTAGTCCAGATCGATCACCTGAAAGGTGTCCACCACGATGGCGTCGTGGCGCGTGATGATCTGCGCATCCAGGATCTGGAGTCCCTTGGCTGCCATGACCCCCGCAATTTTTGAAAAGATGCCGGGGGTGAGATCGTCGAACGTGACCACCGTGTATTCACACGTGCCCAGCGCCTCATTAACGCTCTCCTCGACCAGCACGTCGGCTTCGCGCAGTCTCCTGATCGCCGCCAGGTGCGCCGCGATCCTCGACGGGGCGGTCCCGTACACATACCGCAACGGAAACTGACCCAGTTGCGACTCGATCCACTCGACCGCCATCGGGTCCCCCGCCCCGGTGGCCGCCTCGCGCGCAACATCGTTCGCCAGCCGTCCCAGACGTTCCGGGCCATGCGCGGCATCGCGCTCACCGGACACCTCCGGCAACGTCCGCAGATATAATTCGATGAGCAAGGATTCCTTCCATTTGGTCAGCACGCCGGGGCCCACCGCCGCGATATCGGCAGCGGTCAGGACCAACAGCTTGCGCAGCACCTCGGGCGTCGCCACGGCTCGCGCAAAGGGCAGGAGCACTTTCTCGTCGTATGGATCCCGCCGGAAGGCGGTGTGGGCCATCAGCAGATGGCGATGGACCAGGAACGCCAGGGTCCGCGTTTCCTGCTCATCAAACCCCAGGCGGGCGGCGGTCTCCTCGGCAAGGG
>JBOHOM010000070.1:0-3448 GCA_050731075.1 Nitrospiraceae bacterium | reverse complement strand
GGCAGCAGCCTGATTCGCTTCGCCCATTCCACGCGTCCGGCCTTCGCCAACTGATTCCATAAGGCCTGCGCCTGCTTCTGGGCAAATTCGGGACGAGAGTACAGAATGGTATAGTCCCTGGGGCGATCCAGGTTGACGCAGGTCGTCAGAACCGCATCGAAGTTGTGAATCAACACGCGCTCGCTTCGGGCCAGGTGGGCCCGTAGATTGGACTCCTCCTCCATCGTGTCCTGGAGGTAATCCGCCACAAAGGGCTGGGTCGGGGCTTCCTCGATCTCGGTCTCATCCTCGGGGTAGAGCAGCACGGCGGAAAAAGCCTGCGCGGGCGCTACCTGTGGCGGCGGGTCCGCGAAGAGGGCGCGCCAGTCCAGCGGATAGGACGCCCGGCTCGGGAGGGAATCACCGATCCCGCCCCAGGCCGAGCTGAGGGGCATCTCGATCCGTTTCTCGCCATCCTTCAGCACCAATCGCCCCTGCGAGACCGACACGGTCCGATCACCCGGCGCGAACCCATGGCGATCAGCCGCGACATAGGGAAGACCGGCTGGATCATCCGCCACGGTCACTTTCTGCACCGTGCTGCCCTTCAGGGTGACGCAGAGGTGGCGCGCCGAATCGAAATAGCGCCGAGGCGGGTCCGGAATGGGCAGCCACGTCACTTCATGGGAGCGTGGGGGATCCATGAAGACCGGAAACGGGTCACCCCCGCCCGGGAGCTGCGGCGCAAAACAACTGCTGAAGAGCCGGTAGGCCGCGTCCGATGGATAGGTTGGAATGCCCCGGTAGCGGAGCGGGAGAGGGTGGGTCTGGTTCTGATCGTCATAGAGCCCGCGGATGAGCTCGAACACGGCGGAGCCGGTCCCGGACAGCAGCGATTGAAAGAGTTCCACCACCGGCAGGAAATCAACCCGGGCCCAATGCATCGCTCCCAGGCACGCCATGAACCGGCCCCGCTCAAACGTGCTGGCCTCCAGCACATAGAGCGCGTCCTTTTTGTGTCTTATCGTCGCCTGGCCCCACGCGTCCACGACGAGGTCTTCATCCCCATAAAAGAACCGGACCTCCTCGAGGGAGACTTTCATCGCTTGCGCGGCCACGCTCCGTAGATCGTCGGCCCGCAACCGCTCCCAGCCTGGTTTCCTGGACAGGTCCAGCGTCGTGCAGGCGGCCATGCCCTCCGGCTTGACACCCACCCACTGCCCCCAGTCGAGACGCACGCGCGCCCGTCCAAGCTTCACCGTCCCGTCAGCCGCAGTGACCCACTCGCACTCATGGAGGGGATTCCCCTCCGGATCGGTGGCCAGGAACCGCCGGTTGTCGGAGTCGTAGAAGACCAGATGGCCACTGGCCTGACGCACCACACGGCCGCCAGCGGCGCTCAGGTTTTTGACGAAGGGAAGGTTGTTGGGAAAGACGATGTTGCCGGGATGGGTGAGGGCGACGTGGATTACGGGATCCACAGGTTGAGGTTCAGGTTGAGGTTGAGGCGTGAGGAACTCCCGCATTCATTCAGAGTAGTTTGTCCGACCTTAACCTTAGCCTTAGCCTTAGCCTGAACCTATTCTCTAACCTGGCCGGAACCGAACACGACGAACTTGGAGCAGGTCAGCTCCTCCAGCCCCATCGGGCCTCGAGCATGAATGCGCGTCGTGCTGATGCCGATCTCGGCGCCGAGGCCGAACTGGTAGCCGTCGTTCAGCCGCGTGGACGCGTTGACCATCACCGCGCTGGCATCCACCTCGCGCAGGAAGCGGAGCGCCCGGGCATAATCGTTCGTCACGATCGCTTCGGTGTGGCGGGACCCGTAGCGGGCGATGTGTTCCATCGCCTCCTCCATGCTCTTCACGACCTTGACCGCCAGAATCAGCGCGAGGAATTCCCGGCCGTAATCCTCTGGAGAGGCCGGTTTGGCCTCCGGACTCAACTGGCAGGTCTTCGGGCACCCACGCACATCCACCTTGGCCTGGCTCAGTTTCCGGACCAGCTCGGGCAGCAGCGTGCGTGCGATGGTCTGGTGGACCAGCAGGGTTTCCATCGCGTTGCAGGTGGCGGGACGCTGCACTTTGGCGTTCAGGCAAATCCGCTCGGCCATCGCCGGATCGGCGTCGGCATCCACATAGACGTGGCAGATGCCCTTGTCGTGTTTGATCACGGGAATCGTGGACTGCTCCGTCACCGTCTGCATGAGCGACTCGCCGCCCCGCGGGATGATGAGATCCACGTCCCGATCCTGCTTGAGGAGCGCCAACACCACCTCGCGGTCGGTCCGCTCGACGAAGGAGATCCCGCCGGGCGGCACGCCGGCTTTCTCGGCCGCTTCGGCCAGCACGCCGGCAATGGCCGTATTCGAACGAATCGCCTCGGACCCGCCGCGCAAAATACAGGCATTCCCGGATTTGAGGCACAGCGCCGCGGAGTCGGCGGTCACGTTGGGGCGGGCCTCATAAATGATGCCGATCACCCCGATCGGCACCCGCACCCGTCCGACCTTCATGCCGTTCGGCCGAGTCCACAGCTTGATCGTTTCCCCGACCGGGTCCGGCAGCTTGACGATCTCCCGAATCCCGTCGGCCATCTCGGCAAGTCGCTCCGGGGTGAGGCGGAGACGATCCGCCATCGCCTCATGCTCTTGTCGTTTCCCGAACGCCTCCAGATCCTGCTCATTCGCCGATAAGATGTCCTCGGACTTTGCCAGCAGGCCCTCGGCCATCGCCAGCAACGCCTGATCCTTGACGAGTGTGGGAAGGGTCGCCAGCCGCACGGACGCCGCCCTGGCCTTCTTGACCAGATCCTCGACGTAGTCCTGGGTGGACTTGGCGGGACCTTCCGGTTCAGCCGCTTTCTTCAAAACGTCTGCGGGCGAATCCATCACCACCGCCTCCACTTCAGCTTCCGACGCGGTGCGCGTCCGTGTCGGTTGAGGATATCCCCTGCCCTCCGATGGCGTCAAGGGGCGGGGCGTCGAGCGGAGGCGGCTTGGGTTCTTAGAAGGTCAACTCGCGCAACTGGCCCGGCAGGAGTCCGTTCACGGCGGCGGCGACCGCTTGCTTCTCTCTTCGAGAAGGGCTTCGAGCTCGGCCACGGCCTCCAGATCCCGAGGACGACCGGCGGCGCGCTTGACGTCGATCAGGCGCTTTAAGCCGAGGCAGCGACAGGAGACGCCGAACACGTCCAGAAGGATGGTGTGGGGCAGGAGATCCTCATAGCGGCCGCCACCGGTAATCTCGCCCAGGAGATCGAGGGCTCCGAGATCCGTGACCAACGTGAAATTGAGGCCGCGGGTGAGAGTGTCGGAATCCCACTGGAAGGGGAGCCCCGGCGGCGCACCCCGCAGGTAGGGCTTGTGCGGAGCAAGGCAGGAGGCGAGTGTGGCGAGGTTGTCCGGCGTGCGGCGATAGACGATGTCCAGATCCTCGGTCAGCCGCGCGGAGCCATGGGCCGTCGCCGC
>JBOHOM010000069.1:0-4623 GCA_050731075.1 Nitrospiraceae bacterium | reverse complement strand
GAGCATGACGACCCGGTCGATTCCGATGCCCTCCCCGGCGGTCGGCGGCATGCCATACTCGAGCGCGCGCAGAAAATCCTCGTCCAGGTCGTGGGCCTCCTCGTCGCCCGCTTGCCGCCGGGCGGCCTGCGCCTCGAACCGCTGGCGCTGGTCGAGGGGGTCATTCAATTCGGAGAACGCGTTGGCGATCTCCCGTCCGGCGATGTACAGTTCGAATCGGTCGGTCAGCGAGGGATCCGATTCCTTCCGGCGGGCCAGCGGCGAGACCTCGATCGGGTAATCGGTAATGAAGGTCGGCTGCACGAGCTTGGGCTCGACGGTCTCCTCGAAGATCTTGGTCAGGACGCCGACCAGCGTGTCGTCCCGGTCAACCTCCACCCGCAACCGGTGCGCGGCTTCCAGCGCCGCCGGGCGGTTCCGAACCACGGCCTTATCCAGGCGGTTCACTTCGAGGATTGCGTCCAGATAGGGCCAGCGGCGCCAGGGAGGCGCGAGCTCGATCTGTTGTCCCTGGTATTCCAGGGTGGTGCTGTTCAGCAGCTCACGCGCGACCCGCACGAACAGTTCTTCCGTGAGCGCGATCAGATCGGTGTAATCGGCGAATGCGACGTAGAATTCCAGCATCGTGAATTCGGGGTTGTGGATGGTCGAGATCCCCTCGTTCCGGAAGTTCCGGTTGATCTCGAACACGCGGGGGAAGCCGCCCACGATCAGCCGTTTGAGATAGAGCTCCGGCGCGATTCGCAGGTAGAGGTCGGTGCCGAGCGCCTTGTGGTGGGTGACGAAGGGGCGGGCCGTGGCGCCGCCGGGGATCGGCTGCATCATCGGCGTCTCCACTTCCAGGAATCCCTTCTCGATCAAAAAGGCGCGCATACCGGCGATGATGCGGCTGCGGGTGACGAAGATCTCATGGATGGCCGGGTTGGCGATGAGATCCACGTACCGTTGGCGGTAACGCGTCTCGACGTCCGTCAGCCCGTGCCACTTCTCCGGCAACGGACGGAGCGCCTTACTGAGAAAGGTGAGCTCGCGGACTTCAATCGTCAACTCGTCCGTCTTGGTCCGGAACAGAACGCCGCTGACGCCGATCCAGTCGCCCAGGTCCAGCTCCTCGCAGATGCGATAGCATGGCTCACCCAGGATGTCGTGCTTGAGATAGACTTGCAGGCGGTCCGCTCCATCCTGGAGCAGGGCGAACGCCGCCTTGCCGAACCGCCGCAACGCCACGATCCGGCCGGCGATCGTACAGCGGACCTGCTCCTGAGCCAGGACCTCCTTCGCCTTCCGGCCGTGAAGAGGGATCAGCTCGCCCGCCCGGTCCGTGACCACGAAGCGGGCGCCGTAGGGATGGACCCCCATCCCGCGCAGCGCCTCCAGCTTCTTGATGCGTTGCTGGCGCTGGTCGTTCAGCTCATCCATACGCTTCGCGCAGGCGAGAGGCTAGGGGCGATAGGCGATAGACCGGAGAGAAGAAGCCAGGCCGCCCATAGCCTACAGCCCATCGCCTATTGCCTATGTCCTTGTCATTTGCTGCTTGAGATACGCTTCGATGAACTCGTCCAGGTCGCCGTCCATGACCTTGTCGACGTTCCCCACTTCGAGGTTCGTCCGGTGGTCCTTCACCAGCTGATACGGTTGGAACACATAGGAACGGATCTGGCTCCCAAACCCGATTTCTTTCTTCTCCCCGACGAAGGCCTGCAACGCGGCCTCCTTCTTTTGCGTTTCCAGCTCGTAGAGGCGCGCCTTGAGCACCTTCATGGCGCCGGACTTGTTCTTGAGCTGGGAGCGCTCATTCTGGCACTGGACCACGATGCCGGTCGGGATGTGCGTGATGCGTACGGCGGTTTCCACCTTATTCACGTTCTGGCCGCCGGCGCCGCCGGACCGGAAAGTGTCGATCCTGAGGTCGTTGTCGTCGATCGCGACGTCCACGTCCTCCTCGATCTCGGGATACACGAAGATCGATGCGAACGAGGTGTGCCGGCGTTTGTTCGCGTCAAACGGGGAGATGCGGACCAGCCGGTGCACGCCGGCCTCGGCCTTGAGATACCCGTAGCCGTACGCGCCCGCGATCGCCAGGGTGGCGCTTTTGATTCCGGCCTCGTCGCCTGGTTGGAGATCCAGCGTCTCGACCGTGTACCCCTTCCGCTCCGCCCACCGGACGTACATCCGCAACAGCATCTGGGCCCAGTCCTGTGACTCGGTCCCTCCGGCGCCCGGATGGATGGCGAGAATCGCGTTGCTGCCGTCGCGCTCGCCCGACAACAACAACTCAACCCGAAGCTGGTGGACTGAGGCCTCGAACCGTTCCAGGTCGGCGGTGAGCTCACGCTCCAGGCCGGCGTCACCGCTTTCCTCGGCCAACTCGACCATGGCGTGCAGGTCGGCGTGCTGGCGCTCGATCTCGGTCCAGCGACGGAGTTCACGCTCGAGGGCGGCTTTCTTCCGGCTCACGCGAGCGGCGGCTCGGGGGTCTTTCCAGAAATCCGGGTGCGCGGTCTCCCGCTCCAGGTTCTGGAGCTCGGCGGTCAGGCGGGGGAGGTCAAAGATGCCCCCTGAGTTCGCTGACTTGTTCGCCCATCGATTTGACCCGCCCGCGTAATTCGTCGAGCATGCCGATCTCCAGAAAGATTCGAGGCTAGAGGCGTAACCGATTCCCTATCGCCCATCGCTCCGACCGAGCCTCAGTTGCGCGGCGAGGAGCAAAAGTCCGGTGATTATAGCACAGGTGTATGCAAACACATCGCCGTGCCGTGTGTAGAACGTGCGGCTTCTGCCGAGCGGGATGACGCCGGTGACGGCCTGTTCGCTGAAGATAGTCGTCGCGAGCAGAATCCTTCCCTGGGGATCGATGAACCCCGAGATGCCGGTGTTGGCGGCGCGGGCGAAGGCGACTCGGTTCTCCACCGCTCGCAGCACCACCATGCCGAAATGCTGATAAGGCGCCGAGGAGACCCCGTACCACGCGTCATTCGTGATCGTCACCATGAACTCGGCGCCGCGCTTCGCGAACTCACGCACCAAATCGGGGAAGATCACTTCATAGCAGATCCCCACGCCGAATCTGGCCGGCAGCCCCGCTGAGGCGTCCCGAGGTTTCAGCGGCACCTCCAGAATGGTGGGGACGGTCCCCGGTTCAAAGTCGCCGATCCCTTCCACGAGCTTGTCCAGGAAGAACAGGATTGTCCGGGCCGGGATGTATTCGCCGAAGGGAACGAGGTGGCGCTTGTCGTAGCGGCCAAGGATCCGGCTGTCCGGCGAGAGGAGATAGGCGCTGTTCAGTAAGTAGGGACGGCCGTTCGGATAATATCGCAGAGCCGGGCTTCCGAAGAGGAGCGGTATGTCGTGCTTCCGCACCAACGCGGTGACTTCACCCCGGTACCCCGTCTCCTGCTCAAACAGGAACGGCGTGGCCGCCTCGGGCCAGATGATGAGGGCGGTCCCCTCGGCAGCCCGGGCAGTCAGCCGCGCGTAGCGGTCGAGGGTGGCGCGGCGGTAGGCCACGTCCCATTTCTGAGCCTGGTCGATGTTGGCCTGCACCAGGCCGATGCTGATCGAACGGCTTTCCCCACCCGCTTGCGGCGGGCGTCCCAGATACCACAGCCCGTACAGCAAGGTGATGGCCATCCCCAGCACGGCCGCGGCCGGGGACAGGCGGGGAAACGTCCCGGGAGTCTGCCCGCGGAGTCGCTCCAGCGCCCAGAGGGCGAGCTCAGCCAGCGCCGCGTTGACGAGCGCCACGAGGAACGACACGCCGTACACGCCCGTGTGATCCGCGATCTGGATCACCGGCAGCCACCGATATTGAGAATAGCCCAGGAGGGCCCAGGGCAGACCTGAGAACAGGTAGGTGCGAAGCCACTCCAGCGCGACCCAGATAAACGGAGCGCCGATGAAGGCGAAGGCGGTCTTCCGGAGCCAGCTGACGCCGGCGGCGTAGATCGCCACATACAAGCCGAGGTAAGCCGTGAGCAGCAGCATGGCGGTATAGCTCAAGGCCGTCGGCAGCTTGCCGTACAGGTGCATGGCGGTGACGACCCAGGACATGGAGCCGGCGAACGCAATCAGGCCGGCCAGCCAGCCGAGCCAGAAGGCGCGGCGAGGGGCGGCCCCATCGAGGGCAAGATGGAGCGGGAGCAAAACGACCCAGGCCAGCGAACCCAGGTCGAAGTCGGGAAAGCAGAAGGGATAGAGGATGCCGGTCACGCAGGCGAGGACGATCTGACGCAGGAGCGATCCGCGCATCCGGGCTACCATATCGGAACGACGGACCACTTGCAAGCTGGCGGTTTTGGGGCCGGTGGCGTATGATTCGCCCCATGAAGCGCGGGTACGCGAGCGTCATCATTCTGTGGAGCGCCAGCCTGGCGCTGGCTGAGGAACCGTCTCTTCCCCAACGGATCGCAACGAAGTTCACCCGCGGGGCGGCGAACATCGCGACGGGGTGGATGGAGATGCCCAAGCAAATGTACCTCCTCGGCCGAAGAGAAGGATGGGTGACCGGGGCGCTCCGAGGGCCGATCGACGGGCTTGGGATGGTCATCGCGCGGACGATCGCAGGCGCCTATGAAGTCCTGACCTTCCCTCTCCCTCTTCCACCGCAGTACCAACCGATGCTCC
>JBOHOM010000068.1:0-5524 GCA_050731075.1 Nitrospiraceae bacterium | reverse complement strand
GTCAGGCCCCCATCGTGGGGCGTGTGTGTATGGACATGACCATGGTGGACGTCACCGATATTCCCGGTGTGAGGCCGAGTGATGAGGCCGTCCTGATCGGGCGGCAGGGGTCCCATCAGATCACGGCGGCGGACTTGGCGGTCTGGCAGGGCACGATTCCGTACGAAGTGCTGTGCGCCATCGGAACGCGCGTGACTCGGATCGTTCGTCAACGGCCTGGATGAGCCGGATCGCGGGACCCCATGACCTCCCAGACAGGTGACCAATAATGGCTGCCCCCCGTGAACAGCCGCCTCGTTCGACACCCGGAGATGCGGTGCTCACCGGATCCTTCGACGTGAGAAGCACACTGATCGGCTATGTGCTGGTGGTGCAGGAGTTCACCGAACTCTGCGGTCAGGCGGTCGCGGGCGTCGTGCGCCCGCCGTGGTACGTCCAAGAAACGATCTATCAGATCGACCGGATCGGAGTCGGGTCGGTGTTCATCGTGGTCCTGACCGGGATGTTCACCGGGATGGTGTTGGCGCTGCAGGGAGCGGTCCAGCTCGAGCCGTACGGCGCGACCATCTACGTGTCGCGTCTGATCAGCACGTCGGTGGTGCGGGAGCTTGGCCCCGTGCTGGCCGCGCTCATGATCGCGGGCCGTGTCGGGTCCGGGATTGCCTCCGAGATCGCCTCGATGAAGGTGACGGAGCAGATCGACGCGCTTCGGGCCGAGGGCACCGATCCGGTACAGAAACTGGCGTCGACCCGGCTGGTGGCCTGTGTGCTCATGATTCCGGTGCTGACCATCATCACGAACGGGATCGCGATCTTCGGCGGATGGTTGATCGCCCGGCTCTATCTCGGGATCGACTCCTACTTCTACTGGACGTGGGCCTTCGAGGCGATTGAGCAGCGTGATATTGTCCTGGGGTTGGTCAAACCCGCTGTCTTCGGCTTTATCATCGCGATGGTCGGTTGCTATGCCGGATTTCAGACCAAGGGCGGCACCGTCGGGGTTGGCCTTTCGACGACTCAGTCCATGGTGTCGTCCTCGATCCTGATCCTGGCAACCGACTTCCTCCTGACCAAGCTGTTCATGGCCTTCCCATGACGGCACGCCGGGGGTTCACGTGATCGCCCTTTCAGGTGTGTGCCTTGCGCTCGGAGACCGGCCCGTTCTGAGGGATGTCTCGTTCGACGTCCAAGCCGGTCAAACCAAGGTGATCTTGGGCAACAGCGGGTCAGGCAAGACCACGATTCTCAAAGTGATTCTGGGACTGTACCGGGCCGACCGGGGCTCCATACGAGTGGATGGCCAGGAGATCGCGGAGTTGGACGAACGTAATCTGACTCGGGTCAGGCAGAACATGGCCATGGTATTCCAGGGCGCCGGGCTGTTCGACTCGCTCACCGTCCGCGAAAACGTGGGGTACCGACTCTGGGAACATGGTCGGTTGTCCGACGAGATGATCGAGCAGACCGTGCGGGAAAGCCTCCAGTTCGTGGGCTTGGCGGATACCATCGACAAGATGCCGGCCGAGCTCAGCGGGGGAATGAGAAAGCGAGCCGGCATCGCACGAGCCCTGGCGAGCGGGGCGAAGATCCTGCTCTATGATGAGCCCACCGGCGGCCTGGACCCGATCAACGCCTGCATGATCAGCCGCCTGATTACAAAGCTGAGGACCACGGGAATCACCCAGGTGGTGGTCACGCACGACCTGGCTGCCGCGTACCAGGTGGCGGACCGGATCGTCATGATTCAACGGGGGCGTGTGATTTTCGACGGACCACCGGACGGACTCCGGCAGAGTGATGACCCGGCCATCCGCGGGTTCATCGATCCGGGCTGTCTGCCGAACGGATGGGAGACGTTCGCCAAACCGCCCACCCCTGTAGACTAATGAACGAGCGCGCGGTACCATGAGCGGGCAGAAAGGGAGGCCATGGGTCGGTACGCACAACTGAGATGGGCCGAGGTGAAGCTCGGACTGCTCGTCCTCGTCGCGCTCACCATGCTGGTGGTGATGATCATGAGTTTGGAGGAAGGGGTGGGCTTGCCCGGCAGTCAGTACAAGTTCCGGGCGGTCGTGCCCCATACCCAAAGCCTGAAGGTGGGCGCACCGGTTCGCATGAACGGCGTGGACATCGGCAATGTCAGGCAGATCTCGATCGCGCAGGATACGCCGAAGGTGGAAATTACATTCTCCGTGAATCGCGACGTTGCCGCGCATATCCGGGAGGACGCGACGGTCACCATCCGCCCCATGGGCCTGCTTGGCGACAAGTTCCTGGAAATACTCCCCGGCACGCCGTCGCGGCCTCCGCTCGCCGTCGGGAGTTTGCTGGTTGGTCAGGCAGAGACCGATTTCACCGGGATCACGGCCGGGGCCAGCGCCACGATCGAAAACCTCAACAGCGCCATCCGAGAGATCCAGCAGATTCTCGCGAGCATCAGCCAGGGACAGGGCACCGCCAGCAAGCTGCTGACGGACCCCGGGCTCTACGACCGTTCCCAGCGGGTGATCGAGAAGCTGGAGGTGGCTTCCGACAAGAGCATCGCATTATTGGACAAGGTGGACCGTGGGGAAGGGACGATTGGTCGGTTGGTCACGGACAAGGAGATCTATACCCGAGCCAGTCAGGCCGTGAAGGAACTGACCGATTTGGCCACGAGGCTCAATAATCGGGACGGCACGTTGGTCAAGCTCACCGATCCCGCCCTCTACCAGCGGCTGGATGCCTTGACCGGCCGCGGGGAGCAGCTGCTGAACAAGATGGAGACCGGCCAAGGCACCTTGGGGAAGCTGGTGACGCGGGACGAGCTGTACACCCGCGCGGATAAGCTGCTCACCGACGTGGAAGCCCTCGTGGACGACGTGAAGAAGAACCCGGGCAAATATTTCAGGTTCTCGGTCTTTTAACTTTCTTCCTCGTTTCCCCCAACAACTCGACCGGAAGAAGCAGGTGGTCTGGAGTCCTGAGCGGACTTCACCGGAGCGGCGGTGCCTCGCCCGGCGTCCAAAGAAGGAAAGCTGGAACTGACTGAGGCACTGTGATCGTAAGATCACAGCCGAAGGAATTCCAGAAGGCTTCCGCTTTGGAGCGCCGAGGATGAGGTGCCGCGGGAGGTGCGGGAGCGAAGGGCTTCAGACCCCCTGCTGGTCACGTTCTCAATCTCCGCTTCAGGTGTTTCTCGACGCTGGCGACTTTGCTGGAGAGCCTGCCGGCATAGCCTTTGCGGTAATCAACCTTGATCGTGCACGAAATTCGGTTACAGTCTTTCCGCATCCGGTCGAAACATTGCCTCACCACCGTGAACACGTCACCCCAGTCACCCTCCAGGACCGTGCCCATGGGGTTGAGCCGGTAGTCCACCCCGCTCTTGTCGATGATGTCCAACGACCGGAACACATACTTCCCCACACTCTCACCCTTCCCAAGCGGCGACATGCTGAACTCCAGCAGCACCATGGTTCCTCCCGTCATCCAATGGGCGCAAGGCGATCCCCCCCTTACGCCTGACACCTTATGGCTTACGTTTTCTCCCGTTCATCCAGCCACGCCTTGGGATACTCCACCGTGGCGGTGAGCCTGAAGCCGTGTACCGCATCTCGCAACAGGGCGCGCCGCTGCTCAGCGTCTGGCTCGGTTGCCTTCGTCTCATCCCGAACGGTGGCCAACCATTCCAGGAACGATGCAAACTTGTCATCAAACACCTGCTCGAGATCCTGTCTGAGCCGGCTTGCTAACGCAGGGGCCACGCCGCTGGTGCTGATCGCCAGGCGGAGGTGGCCACGGTCGACCAGGGCGGGCATCATAACCGTCGATGTCTCAGGCTGGTCGGTTGAGCACAGCAGGAATCGCTCCTGCTTAGCGAGTTCATAGAGTGACTTTGAAAAATCTGGGTTCCCCCGAAGCGTGTTGATGACCAGGACGACGCCTTCCGCATCGGCCGCCCTGAACAGCCGTCCCCGATGCAGCACCTTCGCGGAGGCCGTCAGCTTGCGCAGGGCGTCGTTTAAGGTTGGACTGATGACGGTCACCTTGGCCCCCGCCTCCAACAGCCGGTGCACTTTCTCTGCCGCCTCGTCGTCTCCGCCGAGGACCAGGCATGACCGGCCTTTCACGTCCAGTGAGATCTGCAGACCAGGATTGGCAGACATCGCACCTCCACTGTGTATGGCGGGATGACAAGCGCTGTATCATACAACAGCACGCTGCTCGCGTAAACGCCGCCATTCCCATTCCGGCCATGACCTCTGTATAATGCCCCCCTCTGCCTGAGGGGAAGTTGATGGGTCAGGACATGACAAAGGTCGTTGCGATGGCTGCTGGAATCATCGCGCTTGCGGGCATCGCGGCCTGGATGGGACTGGCCCATGGCTGTGAGCCGTCACGAGGCAACGGCGTGATAGCGGGGCGCGTGAGTATTGACCCGCGGTTGGCTGCGAGCGTGAACCCCACCGACGTTCTGTTCGTCATCGTCCGGCGTCCGCAAGGCCCGCCGCGCCCGCTTGCGGTCAAACGAATCGACGGGCCGCGCTTTCCGGTCTCGTTCGAGATCACCAATCAAGACATCATGGTGGAGGGCTCGGAACTGCGGGGAATGGTGGACGTGATCGCCCGGCTAGACAAGGACGGCCGCGCAGGCCCTGCTCAGAGCGGCGATTTGGAAGGGCAATCGGACAAGAATCCGACGCTCGTGGGAGGCCGGGACATCGAGATCGTCATCAACAAAAAGTATTAGCTAACAGCCAGCAGCCAATAGCTAATAGCTCAGAGCTGTTCGCTGTGAGCTACTAGCTGTCAACTAGCCGTCTTCAACGTCGGCGTCCAACTCGACGTTCCAATACAGATAGTCTCGCCAGCTCTCCGGAGCGTTCCGAATTCCGATGGTGATCGTGAGAACCGGATTCCACCGCGGCTTCATCGGCTTCCTGACCAGTCGCATGGCGGCCTCATCCGGCATGCGACCGCTTTTCCGGTTGTTGCACCGCCAGCACGCGGTCACGATGTTCTCCCAGGTCTTCCGACCGCCTTTCGCGATCGGGATGACGTGATCGAAGGTGAGGTCCTCGGTCCTGAACTTCTGGTTACAATACTGGCAGGTATAACCGTCCCGGGTGAAAATGTTGATGCGCGAGAACTTCACCGCCCGGTGGCTGTCTTTCAGCCTGACCATCTTGAGCAACCGCATCACTGCCGGAAGCTTGACCGTGATGGACACTCCACGAATATCCCGGTCGTAGACCTCCAGGACCTCCACCTTCCCCTGCCACAGGAGTGTAATGGCCTTTTTCCAGTGGACGACTCGGAGCGGTTCGTAGGTAGAGTTGAGTAGCAGCGTCAGTTCCATCCCGTCCTCTGCGTCGCCTCCCACGCCGGTCAGCCGGAACGCGCCTATTCTTCGCGGCTCATACTGTATGCCATATTCACTCTATGAAATCAAGCCCGTCGCCTCCGTCGCGCTTCAGGACGCGTGCTTGCCGCCGCGAGACCATCCGAGTAAACTAGCGGTCACACTTACCGGAGGCCCTCA
>JBOHOM010000067.1:0-5953 GCA_050731075.1 Nitrospiraceae bacterium | reverse complement strand
GCTCTGCGCAGCGGTCGGACGTATTTCGTGGAGGACATGCTGGTCGGTCCGCTCTGCAACCATCTCGCGACTCCATTGCCTGCTAGCTATATCTGCATTCCCTTGATCACCCGGGGGGAAGCGACCGGCATGCTCCACTTGGGCCATCCGCCCAGCAGGTTCCCCGCTAGGATCGACCGGACACTTGCCGCGACAGCGGCCGCGCGTATCGCCTTGGCCATGGCGAATCTCGAGATGCGTGCAGAGCTACACACCCTGTCCGTTCGCGATCTCGTCACCGGACTCTTCAACCGGGGGTACATGGAAGAATCCCTGGAACGCGAAGTGCATCGAGCCACACGGCACCAACGCATGGTGGGAGTCATTGCGATCGATCTCAACGGCCTTCAATACCTCAACGAACGCTTCGGCCGCGAGGTGGGCGATGCCTGGCTACGCCAAGCGGGCCGCACCCTGCAACAAGCGGTGCGGGGGAGCGACATCGTCAGTCGATCCGGCGCCGAGGCGTTCACGATCATCATGCCGGACACCACCTCCGCTGCGACCCTTCAGCGAGCGGAACAGCTCCGGACCACCCTCAAGGAGCTGAGGGAGCAGCACCAGGGTGCGGCGGCAGGTCCGTTCAATTGCTCGCTCGGCCTCTCACTCTTCCCCGACCACGGCAAGACCGGAAAGGCTGTCCTGCGCGCTGCAGAGGAAGCCTCGAAGCGAGCGAAATCTAGCGGCGTGGATCGGGTGCTGATCGGCGAAAAAGGAGAATAGCGGCTGGACCGATCAGCCTGTTGCAGGAGTTCTCCGCCGGCTTAGCACCTTCTCAGGCTGTCTGGACCCCTCGACTCCTCCGGTCGGCCCGCCTTCCCATGATCTCGACCAGTGGCACGTTCCCGGCGAGCTCCTGGAAGATTGAAAACACCTTTGTCCACGCGACCTTACGCTTAAGACTGCTGCAAGTGCTAGACTAGACCTTATGCGATAGCCTTGGATAAAAAAACCATGTCGAATCTCAAACCCCAGAGTCCCCAAACCCAGCCCAAGTCCCGAACTATTCTCCTTGTAGAAGATGAACCAATCCTACGGGCGGTCCTGAGCCAGGGCCTTCGACAGGACGGGTACACGGTCCTGGAGGCAGGCCTCGGCAAGGATGCCCTTGGGATCTGTCAGCAGCACGTCGGCCCCATCCATCTGCTGATCGCCGATGTGGTGTTGCCCAAAACGAAGGAACTGGAAATGAAGGGAAGTCCTTCGGGGGTACCTGAGCTGGACGGAATAGAACTGGCGCGACGTGTCGTGGCGGTCCGCCCTGAGACACGCGTGATTTTCATCTCAGGCCATCCGAGGGAGACGTGGAAGTCTCACCGATCTGGTCACCCCCAGGAAGCCTTCCTCCTGAAGCCGTTTGACCCGGACTCGTTGTCGCGGAAGGTGCGCGACGTGCTGGAGGCACCGGGGCCATGATTTTGCGAAAAGCTCGTCCAGCGGAATTCCTTGTGCGGTTCTGCCCGTTGCAGTATTATCGACTAATCGAAAGCTACATGAACCGACCGGGTTCGCCTGGACAGGCCAGAGTGCGGGGCAGTGCAACAGCCTTAGTGTAGGAGCCGATTCATATGGGCAGGCCGGGGAGGCGCAACGCCTGGTGGCGACGCGGAGTGGGCTCCCTTCTCCACTCAGTTGCGTTCCTTCCCCTTGGATTCATCTTGCTCCAGCTTGTCGGGTGTGCCCCTGGGTCGGCTTCGAGCCCTGTCCTGAAGAAGGACACGCGTTCATTGCAGATGCGACCGAAAGCCAGCGTCGAGCGAAAGATCAAGGGACCGGAGCTACGATCTCCCTCTGAGGGTTCTCCGCTCCCTCCTCTGCCCGCGAAACCGCCGCCCATGGGCGGATCGGGTGGCTAAGAAGGAGCAGGATGGCCCGCTCCACGAGAAGAAGGATCTCGCGTGTTCTGCCCCTCGGTTTCATCTTGTTGCTGATAGTCGGGTGCGCTCTTGGACCAGGTTATGGCGCAGCCTCTAAGCAGCGTCCAGTTGGACAGGAAGGAAACCCGACGCTAGAGAACGGCGTCCGGGCCAAGACGCAGCAGCCTTCTGGACAGAAGCCCAATGAAGTGCCGCCTACCCCGACAAAACCGCCAGCCATCGGGGGCTCGGGCGGATAACCCGTCGTGAAAACTCTCCTCAAGGTCGGAACGCTCATCAGCGTGATGATGCGATTTCTTGACGTCGCAGCGCTCACGAGCGTGATGACGCGACTACTTCATCGTGACTGGAAACGGGCCCACGTTGCGATGCTGGTGGGCTGCACCGCCGTCGCTCTTCTCCTCCCCCTCCTGCTGGCGCTTGCCTGGCCCGAGCTAATTGAACCGCTTGAACTCTGGACGGTGGACGTCCGATTCCAGCATCGTCCGCCCCTTCCCGTCTCGCAGGACCCCTTCCAGGATCGATCCGAAACCCTTGTCGCGATCGACTACGACGACGTGGCCGCGCGCAGATATGGACTCGGGCGATGGCCCTGGGACCGGCGCGTTCACGCGCAAGTCATCGACCTCCTGAAAGCGGCCGGCGCACACACACTGATGGTGGATATGCTGTTCGACCATGCCGCCCCGGAACAGGAGGAAGACGAGGCTCTTGCCGACGCGACCCGCCGCGCTGGCTTTGTCATCTACCCCGCTGTGTTCAACATCGTACCGGAGCAGGAGAGCACCCAGACTTTTCGGTTAGCGGCGTCCCGGCACCTGATCCAGGCTGAGGTCCGTGGTGTCGGGGAGATCCCGGGGGCGGGCAAGCTGACGTTGCCCGTCCCGGCTCTCATGGAAACCGCCGAAGGGCTCGGCCACATCTTTCGCACGCCCGATCGAGGTGGTGTCCTGCGACGAATGCCGCTCGTCTTTTCCACGAAGGGGGGTTTTGTGCCTGCACTGTCCCTCGCCGCCGCCTTTCGCAGTCTGGACGTGCCCCCCACCTCAGTGCGTATCGAGCGCGGCCACGCGATCCGTTTCAAGACCGGTGCGGATAGGGAGGTGGTGATCCCTATCGATGCTCACGGGCGTACCTGGATCAACTACGCGGGCCCATGGGGAACGCGCTTCTTCCACTATCCCTACAGCTGGATGCTCGATCAGATGCGTTCGGCGGAAGGCAAGGCCCGGTTGTTCAACGGCTTCAAGAACAAATCGGTCCTGCTCACCAACCTGACGACCGGGTTGGGTGACCGCGTGGCGACCCCGTTCGACCCTGATTTCCCGACCAGCGAAGTCCACCTGCACCTGCTCAACATGCTCCTCACCGAGCAGTTTCTACGCGACCCGAGCGCGTTCGAGTTCTCCATGTGTCTTGGGATTCCGATCGTCATGTTGACCGCGGTGGCGCTCACCGGCGGTCCCGGGATGATCATGCCCGCCTTCGCCCTCATCGTGGGCTCCTACCTGCTCTTGTTGCAGACCGGACTGAACCGTTGGGGGGTTTTGCTTCCCGCCGCGCAACCCATCGTTTCGCTGACGATTGGTGTGGTCCTGCTTCTGATGGCGCGTCTTCTCCTCATTGATAAGGAACGGGCGCGGTTTCAAGTTGCGCTGGGCGCCTGTCTCCCACCACAGACGATTCAACTGATCAAAGAAAGCCCCGGGCGGATTTCCAACCTGCTCGCTGGTCACCATCGCGAGCTGACCGTGCTGTTCGCGGACATCCAGGGGTTCTCGGCGTTTTGCAAACGGGCCGACCCCCTCCTGATCCAGCGGGTCTTGCGCGACTTTTTGACACCGATGACCCTCATCCTGCGCGAGAACGGCGGGACCCTCAACAAATACATGGGTGACGGGGTCATCGCGTTCTTCGGCGATGCTGAGCCGGAGGGCGGAGGGGAGGATGTCGAGGAAGAACGGGTGAGGCGCCACGCGGCCAACGCCGTCCGGGCCGGCCTGCAGATGCAGAAAAAGATGGCGGAGCTCAATCTCCGCTGGCTGAGCCAGGGGCAAGACACACATCTGGTTCGAATCGGGATCAACACCGGGATCGTGACGATCGGGAATTTGGGGACCGAGTATCTCTGGGACTACACAGTGATCGGTCCCGAGGTGAACAAGGCCCAACGGTTGGAAGGCGCCGCTCAACCAGGCGGCCTGCTACTGGCCCGACGCACGTACGCGCTGGCACGGCGGGAGAATGTGCTTCCGGACAATATGCCGACCAAGACTATGACGCTCAAGGGAATCGGGGAGGAAACCGATCTTTGCGCCGTGCCACCGGAGATGATCGACGAACTGATCGGAGCCAACTCGTTTTCGAGCGAGAGCGGAACCCCACCAGACCAGCGGTTGGCGGCCGGATGACAGACACCACCACGGCCGCGAGATCCCATCCCGCATCAACGATCGGGCTGCACCCCAGGGGGGAGGTTCGGCAGCCTCATGATGACTGAAAATGCCGATATCGCTTTGCGGCCGCCGGCTTGTGTGAGATAGAATAGATTCCGTTGGGTCATCTTACCGGAGGTGCACCCGCATCAGCGCCAGGGTCAGCCCAATTCCGGGAACGGTCCCCGGTGAATTCATTCACCCTGCAGTCGGAGGAGTTCCGATGGCAAAGAGCAAGCCGACCCGTGACAAGGTCTTCCTGTCACCCCAGGAGGTTGAAGAGTCGATCGAGAAGCTGCGAGCACGCATCGCTCAGGTGGAGGAGTTAAAGAAAGATGGGCTCCCCTACCGCGACGCCTTGAGGGTGACGGCCGAGTTTCAGATCAGGGAGACGATCCGGGAGATCTACGGCGAGAAGTCACCGGAGTTTCAAGAGCATGAGCACCATCGGATTTACTCGCTCACGAAAACCGAAATTGCAGAAACGATCGCGATGCTCCAGGGACTAATCACCGACCTGGAAGAAAAGAAACTCGAGTTGCTGGCCGGTAAACGCCCCGCCCCTCGACCGCATGGTGGTCCACCTGCTGGTGTCACACGAGAGGCCGCGGTTGGAAGGGATCGGCCGACGATTCAGCACCACGCGAGGGCACTGAGGAGCGGGGCGGATGCCGCGGCTGGTCCAACGGATGCGTTGGGCCGGATTCGGAAAATCTGCACGCGTTTTCATGAGGTGGCCAGACAGCTCCGTCAGCGACGCGAGGACCGACCCACACTTGAGGTCGAAGATGAGCACGATGTCAGGGATGTCCTGAATTCCCTGCTCTCCCTGGAGTTCGAGGGCGTCAGCACTGAGGAATGGACGCCTCGGTACGCCAGAAGCACGAAGCGGACCGATATCGTGTTGCAACGAGAGCGCATCGTGATCGTGGTGATCAAGACCAGGCCGGGCCTGGGGGCCAAGGAAGTTGCCGACCAATTGGCCAACGATTCCCAGCATTACGCGTCCCACGCGGCCTGCCGGACGCTATTTTGCTTTGTCTACGACCCAGAGGGCCGCATCGGGAACCCCCAGCGACTTGAAGCTGAGCTGACGAGCCCCGGCGACGGTCACGCGATCGAGGTCCTGGTCGCCCCGAAATAGTCGCGCCCCAAGCAGACCCGCCCGAAACGCGGCCAGACGATCTGACGTGGCACAGGTTCCTGTTGACTTGTCCTGCGGTATCCGCTACCTTCTGTCGCCGGTCTTCAGACGTCTGCTGCGTCAAAGGCCCGTAGCCGGCTGACGGAAGGCGTGACATGCCTGATCGAGCGTATGTCCTGATCAACGTGCTGCCCGGACAGACTGCCAATGTCATCAGGGCTCTCTCGGAGATCAAGGAAATCAAAACAATTGACCCCTGTTGGGGAAAGCCGGACATCTTCACCCAGGTGGAGGTGTTCGACCAGGATGCCCTGACCACGCTGGTGTTGACGAAGATCCACTCGATCGAGGGCGTCGCGCAGACCGATACCCATCTCGTCTATCGGCTCAAGAGCTAGCGAGTAGTCCGGAGGTGGCGGCAGTGCTCAGACAGACCGTCTTGAATCGTGGGACAGGGG
>JBOHOM010000066.1:0-7695 GCA_050731075.1 Nitrospiraceae bacterium | reverse complement strand
GGCGTACTGGCGCGGCTATACAGAGTACCGTGCCGCGGGCCAGATCGCCCGACTGCCGAGAATGATGGGGTTCCAGGCGGCAGGGGCGGCGCCGATCGTGCTGGGCCACGTGGTGGATGACCCGCAGACCGTGGCGACCGCGATCCGGATCGGCAACCCCGCCAGTTGGAAAGCGGCCCTCCTGGCGGTGAAAGAGTCGGCCGGAAAGATCGACATGGTGACGGACGAGGAAATCCTCCAGGCGTACAGGATGGTCGCGGCAGAGGAAGGCGTATTCTGTGAGCCGGCGTCTGCGGCGGCGGTGGCGGGCGTCATCAAGATGAGCAAGGCCGGCGCCCTCGGGGATGCCGACACGGTGGTCTGCACCTTGACGGGCCACGGGCTCAAGGACGCCGACACGGCCATCGGGGTCTCTCGCCCACCGCTGACGGTCAAGGCCAGCCGCGACGAGGTGGTTCGCCTGCTGAAGTTATGATCCCTAGGACGCGCGGATGAAATACGTGATTCTGCAGGGGGAGGGCATGGCGAGTGTGCCCAATCAGGACCTGGGTGGCAAGAAACCGCCTCACGCCGCGGCCACTCCAAACATGGACTTGCTTGCCCGCCACGGAGAGCTTGGCTTGGCGGCGGTTTCGACCGAGGGCCACCCTCCGGGCGGCGCCGTGACGCCACTGGAGATTCTGGGATACGACCCGAAGAAATACCATTCCGGCCCGGCTCCTTTTGAAGCCGCCGGTCTGGGAGTCGCGTTGGGGGAGCACGATGTCGCCTTCCGGTGCAGCATGGTCACGCTCGGGGTGAACGCTCCCCGAGGTCGCGCCTCGGTACGTGAAGAGGTGAAGAAACTCGGGCCGCAGGTGACGATGGAAGACGCCACCGCGGGGGGAGTCGAGGACGACGAGGCGCGTGAGCTGATCGATGCGGTCAACGAACAGCTCGGTTCGGAGGCCATCCAGTTTTATCCGGGCAAGGGACCCCGCCATCTCATGGTCTGGGTGGGCGGTAAATCGCGGGCCACCTGCTACGACCCGCAGGACGTGGTGGGAAAGGCGATCGGTGAGTTCCTCCCGAACGGCGATGGCGCCGAGATCTTGCGACAGGTGATGGAGGCCTCGCTGGTCATTCTCCGCGATCACCCCGTGAACCAACAGCGGCGGGATGCGGGTCGAAAACCGGCGAACTGTCTCTGGCTGTGGGGACAAGGCCGGGCGCTCCGATTGCCCAGCCTGACTGATCAGTACCAGATCACGGGTGCAGTCCTGGCCGCGACGGATCTTCCCCGGGGAGTCGGAATCTGCGCCGGATTGGAGGCGGTGGACCCCGCCGCCGCGGCCGAGGGCCGCGGACCGGATTTCCTCGGCTTGGCCGAAGCGGCCCTGCGCGAGCTCGGCAAGAAAGACTTCGTGTATGTCCACGCCGAGATGCCGTCTGATGTGAGACTGGGTGATGACCAGAAAGCCAAGCTCAGGTTCGTCGAGGAGTTCGACCAGAAGTTGGTCGGGGCGATCCTCGAGGGACTGCCGAAGCTGGGTCCGCACCGGCTGCTCCTGATCTGTGACTATAACGCGGCCGCCGCAAGCCAGCCGCCTGTCGCGACTCCGGAGCGGTACATGCTCTTCGAGGGACCGGTCCAGACCGAGAAGGCGCCCCGTCGAGGGTCCAAGGAGGCTGAGGCGAAAGCGACCCAGGCCAGGGTCCGAGACGCGACCAGGCTGATGAGCCGACTTCTTTCTCAGGGGGCAGGTTGAGGCTGAGGTTGAGGTTCAGGGAGATTCCAATGAAGGACCACGCTCTTGCTCAGCCTTAACCTCAACCTTAGCCTGGTTTGTAAGCCATGGCTTTGATCGTCCAGAAGTACGGCGGCACCTCCGTCGGGAGCGTCGAGCGGATTCACCGCGTGGCGGAGCAGGTCGCGGACGCGCGGCGGGCCGGTCACGACCTGGTCGTGGTGCTCTCCGCGATGAGCGGCGAGACAGACCGGCTCGTGAGGCTGGCGCACGACGTCACTCCCGCTCCCGATGAGCGCGAGATGGATATGCTGCTGTCGACCGGCGAGCGCGTCACGATCGCGCTGCTGGCCATGGACCTGCGAGGACGCGGGATCAACGCGCGATCCTTCACGGGCCGGCAAGTCGGCATCATCACCGACAGCCGGCACACCAAGGCGCGAATCGCGCGGGTCACGGCGGAGCGGATCAGGGAGGCGTTGGCCGAGGGCATCGTGCCGATCGTGGCCGGCTTTCAGGGCATCAACGAGCGCTCCGATGTGACCACGCTGGGGCGGGGCGGCTCGGATTTGACGGCCGTCGCGCTCGCGGCCGCGCTGAAGGCTGACCGGTGCATCATCTATACGGACGTGGATGGAGTCTACACGGCTGATCCGAACATCGTCCCATCGGCCAGGCGCCTGGACAAGGTCTCCTATGAGGAGATGCTCGAGCTGGCGAGCCTGGGGGCCAAGGTGCTGCAAACCCGGTCGGTGGAATTTGCCGCCCGGCACGGCGTGCCGGTGGAAGTGAAATCCAGTTTTAAGGAGGGGCAGGGGACACTCGTGACGAAAGAAGACGCGGACATGGAGCGGGTGGCGGTGTCGGGTGTGACCGGGGATCGAAACCAAGCCAAGATCACCATCGTCGGGGTTCCGGACCGGCCCGGGATCGCGGCGCGTCTCTTCGGGCCGGTGGCCGAGGCGAACATCGTCGTGGACATGATCATTCAGAACGTGAGCCAGGCCTCGCTCACCGATATTTCGTTCACCGTGCCGCGGGCGGACCTGCGCAACGCGGTGAGCCTGGTTCAGCGCGTGGCCAAGGAGATCGACGCCAAGTCGGTCGCGGTCACGGAGGCCATCGCGAAGGTGTCCCTGGTCGGAGTCGGGATGCGGTTGCACTCCGGAGTGGCGGCCCGGATGTTCGAGGTGCTGTCACGGGAAGGCGTCAACATCATGATGATCAGCACGTCCGAAATCAAGATCTCGTGCGTGATCGACGAAAAATATCTCGAGCTCGCCGTGCGCGCGCTGCACGCGGCGTTCGGCTTGGACCGGGCGGCGCCATGAGCCACAAGCGCGGCAAACGGCAGGGGGCCGGCGGCGCGCGGGCATTGAGGGCGGATCACGACTCTCACCACTCGCCCCTTGCCTCTCGCCCCTCGCCTACAATCGAGATCTACGATACCACCTTGCGGGATGGCGCGCAGGCCGAGGACGTCAGTTTTTCGGCGGAGGACAAGGTCCTCGTCGCCAAGAAGCTGGACGAACTCGGCATGCACTACATCGAAGGCGGATGGCCGGGCGCCAATCCCAAGGACATCGAGTTCTTCCGCATCATCAAGACCGTCCCGCTCAAGCACGCGGCCGTGGTGGCCTTCGGCTCGACGCGGAAGGCCGGCAACCCGGTCCAGAAGGACCCGAACATCCGGGCCCTCCTCGCAGCCGAGACCGACACGATCACACTGTTCGGAAAAAGCTGGAAGCTGCACGTCACCGAGGCGCTGGGGATTCCATTGTCCAAGAACCTCGAGCTCATCGGTGACTCGATCGCGTACCTGCGCTCCCGGGGTCGGCGCGTCTTTTATGACGCGGAGCACTTCTTCGACGGCTATAAAACGGACCCCGACTATGCGCTACAGACACTGCGGGCGGCGGTCGAGGCGGGGGCCGAGCGCGTGATTCTCTGCGATACGAACGGGGGGACGATGCCCTGGGAGATCCGGGACATCTGCACCGTGGTGAAGCAGGAGTGCCCGGTTCCCCTCGGCATCCACGCCCACAATGACACGGAGATGGCGGTGGCCAACTCGCTGGTCGCCATCGAGGCCGGGATCGTGCAGGTTCAGGGCACGATCAACGGCATCGGCGAACGGTGCGGCAACGCGAACCTGTGCTCGATCCTGCCGGACCTCGAGCTGAAAATGAAGCGCCCGAGTTTGGGCGAACGCCGCCTGGCGCACTTGCGGGAAGTCTCGAACTTCGTGGCCGAGATCGCGAACCTGGTGCCCAACAAGCACCAGCCATACGTGGGAGATTCCGCGTTCGCGCACAAGGGAGGGGTCCACATCGACGCGGTGCAGAAGAATCCCGCGACGTACGAGCACGTCATGCCCGAGCTCGTCGGCAATCGTCAGCGCATGCTCGTGTCGGACTACGCGGGGCGGAGCGGCCTGTTGGAGAAGGTGGAGGCCTACGGCATCAGGCTCTCAAAAGACAATCCCAAGCTGCAGGAACTCCTGGGGACCTTGAAACAGCTGGAAAGTCAGGGGTATCAGTTTGAGGGGGCGGAAGGCTCCTTTGAGCTGCTGATGCGGAAGGCCGTCGGAAAGCACAAGCCGTCGTTTGAACTGCTGGGGTTCCGGGTGAACGTCGAGCAACGTCACGGCGACACGGCTCCGATCTCCGAGGCCACCGTGATGGTGAAAGTCGGCGACGCGGTCGAGCACACGGCGGCGGTGGGAGCCGGTCCGGTCAACGCGCTGGACCACGCGCTCAGAAAGGCCCTTGAGAAGTTTTATCCGCAGCTCAAGGAGGTCAAGCTGCTGGACTACAAAGTGCGCGTGCTCGCAGCCAGCGAGGGGACGGCCTCCAAGGTGCGCGTGCTGATCGAGTCGGGTGACCACAAGGAAAAATGGGGGACGGTCGGGGTCTCCGAAAACATCATGGAAGCGAGTTGGCAGGCGTTGGCGGACAGCATCGAGTACAAACTCCTGCCGAGAGATCACTGACAGGAATTCCCTTGACACGCTGGATAACCTCACGTAATTTATGGCGAAATTCTGAGTTTGAACGCGCGGCGGACGAGGGCGTCCCGAGGGACCCGTCTGCGAAAAAGCCCAGGGGGGAGGCATGAGAAAGGCAGATATCGCCAACGAGATCTACGAGAGAGTCGGGGTCTCCAAGAAAGAGGCATCCGATATTGTGGAGTTGGTCCTCAATCTTCTGAAGACGGTCCTGCAGAAAGGAGAGTCGGTCAAGATCGCCGGGTTCGGGAATTTCGTGGTCCGGAGCAAGGGGGCGAGAAAAGGAAGAAACCCACGGACGGGCGAGGAGATCGGCATCACGCCGCGCCGGGTCGTCACCTTCCGCCCCAGCCAGGTCTTCAAGAAATTCGTCAACTAAGACAGAAGGGCTGAGGAACGTTTCACCGAACGAGCGGGCAAACGAGGGTCGGTGATGGCGGCTGAGCCCAAGCTGGGCAGCAAGATCTTTTACAAAATCGGTGAAGTCAGTAAGATCGCAAAACTCCCGGCCTCCGTGCTGCGCTTCTGGGAATCCGAATTCAGCTTTTTGAAGCCAAAGAAGAGTTGCGGGCACCAGCGCCTCTACGTCCAGCGGGACATCGAAACGGTGCTCGAGATCAAGCGCATGCTCTATGAAGAGGGACATACGCTCGCGGGAGTCAAGCGCTTCTGGTCCCGGCGAGGTTTGCACAAGAACCGCAAACTGCGCCCCCGGGAGCTGGTCAAGCGCATGAGGGGTGACCTGCAGGCCGTTCTGAGAATCATCGAGTCCTATGACCAGTGAAGCGTGAGGCGTGAACAGCGAGTGCAGGGGAATGGTCTCCTGACCCCTCACGGAGCGAAAAGGATCGGGGCGTAGCGCAGCCTGGTAGCGCACTCGCTTGGGGTGCGAGTGGTCGGCCGTTCAAATCGGCTCGCCCCGACCATTTTGGGAAAGGTTGAGGCTGAGGTCGAGGCTGAGGTAGTCGCCTAGTCTTTGCTCAACCTCAACCTTAGCCTTGACCTTCGTTGTGGAGCTGCCACGTGCAGCTTTTTTTATTCCTGGTTCATGCGTGAAGATTCTGGTCACCAACGACGACGGGGTCGCATCGCCCGGCCTGCACGCCTTGAGCGCGGCGATGAAAACGCTGGGCGACGTCTGGGTGGTGGCCCCGGACCGCGAGCGGAACGCGATCGGCCATGCCCTGACGCTGCACAAGCCGTTACGCATCACGCACGTGGGCAAGCAGGTGTTTGCGATCAACGGGACGCCGACCGACTGCGTCAACCTGGCCGTCAAGAAACTGATGCGCGGGCGGCCCGCGCTGGTCGTGTCGGGGATCAACCGGGGCGTCAACCTCGGCGACGACGTGACGTACTCGGGCACGGTCTCGGCGGCCCTGGAGGGAACGATCCTGGGGGTGCCTTCCATCGCGGTCTCCCAGGAGGGGAAGCAGACGTTCCGGTTCGGGGTGGCGGCCACCTACGCGGTCCGCGTGGCCAGAGCGGTGCTTCGCTACGGCCTGCCGGAGGAGACGCTGCTCAACGTCAATGTGCCCGACCGGCCTCAAGCCTCGATCGCGGGGGCCAGAATCACCTCCCTGAGCCGGCGCCGGTTCGATGATCCGATCATCGAAAAGGTGGATCCACACGGGCGCAAGTACTATTGGATCGCCGGCACCCGGGTCACATGGGATCGAGGGAAGGATTCCGACCATGAGGCGCTGCGCCGCGGCATGGTGTCGATTACGCCCATCCACCTCGACGTCACCCACTACGCGGCGCTGGAACAGCTGCGCGAATGGGAGACGCTCATCGAAAGCGGGCGGAAAACTGCTTTTTCTGGTTTGTCTAGCTTGTCGAGTTCTTTTCTGACAACCAAAAAAACCAGAAAAACCAAATAAACGCCACAAACCATTTGTATGCTCAAGATTTACAACACCTTGACGGGCCGGAAGGAGGCGTTTCAGCCGCTGGTGCCGAAGTCCGTCCGCATGTATGTGTGCGGCGTCACGGTGTACGACGAGTGCCACCTCGGCCATGCCCGCAGCGCGCTGGTGTTCGAGATTATTCGAAGGTATCTGACATCCTGCAAATTCAAGGTCAGGTTCGTGAAAAATTTTACGGACGTGGATGACAAAATCATCAACCGTGCCAAGGAACTCGGGATTCCCTGGCAAGCGGTGACGGCCAGGTATATCAAAGCCTACTATCGCGACATGAAACGGCTCGGCATCCGAAAAGCGACCGTGGAGCCGAAAGCCACCACGCACATGGCCGACATCATCGGATTGGTGCGAACATTGCTCCGCGAAGGTGTCGCGTACCGAGTAGATGGGGACGTGTACTTTCAAGTCGAGAAATTTCCTGCGTACGGCGCGCTCTCGAAACGGAAGCTGAGTGACATGCAGGCCGGCGCCAGGGTCGAGGTGGATGAGCGTAAGCGGCACCCGATGGATTTCGCGCTCTGGAAAGCGGCCAAGTCGGGAGAGCCGGCCTGGAACAGTCCCTGGGGGCCCGGCCGGCCGGGGTGGCACATCGAATGCTCGGCCATGTCCATGAAGCATCTCGGCAAGACCTTTGATATTCATGGTGGAGGCATGGACCTGATCTTCCCCCACCACGAGAACGAGATCGCTCAGTCCCGCGCAGCGACCGGCAAGGAGTTCGCCCGCTACTGGGTCCACAACGGCTTCGTCGAGAATAACAAGGAGAAAATGTCCAAGTCGCTTGGTAATTTCTTTACGATCCGGGAGATTTTTGAGAAATGGAATAGGCGGTGGCGGACCAAGGATGAGAATAAGCGTGATCGGTTGACTGCTGAGGTGCTTCGGTATTTTCTGCTGTCTACCCATTACAGAAGCCCGTTGGATTTTTCAGATGTCGGTTTGCAGGAAGCCAAGAGTGCGCTGGATGGTTTCTATGGTCTATTCAAGCGGCTTCACGAATCATCGGTTGGGACCACAACGAGCGATGTAGACT
>JBOHOM010000065.1:0-3073 GCA_050731075.1 Nitrospiraceae bacterium | reverse complement strand
CGGATGGGGCGGGAGGGGGCTGATGGTCGGGACTCAAGACAAACAGGAGGCTGCTCAAGCGGATCGGGCCGGCGGCAGAAGGAAAAATAGGATCTGGAAGCGAATGAAAACCCCGACCCGCGCCGGGCATGGGCAAGGGAAAACGCGGGAAATTCGTCGCCGTTCAGATACGGACGATCATCCGTTCGGATACAGGCAGCCGGTCTTGTGTGGCCAGGGCTAGGGGGCGACGGCGAACAATCCGAGATACCAGCTCAACACCACCTGGTGGAAGAAGAGGGACACGATCGCCCCGAGCGCCAGGAACGGGCCGAATGGGAGGTACTGATCCCTCCGCACCCGTTTGAGTGCAATCAGGCCGAGACCCACCACCGAGCCCACGCCGGCCCCGACCATGACGGTGAGGAGCATCGGCTTCCACCCCAGGAAGGCGCCGATCATCGCCAGGAGTTTCGCGTCTCCCAGTCCCATCCCTTCCCTCCCGCGAAGGAAGAGGTAGGCGTTGGCGAGTCCCCAGGGGATTCCGTAGCCCAACAGGGCCCCCAGCACCGAATCCAGCAGCCCGACCGGCAGAATCGTGGCGGCGCAGAGGAGCCCCAGCGTGATTCCCGGCAGCGTGATGACGTTGGGGATGATCTGGTGCGAGAGGTCAATGCAGGTGATCACGAGCAGGGCGGAGAACAGCAGCCCGTAGATCAACGCCGGGCCCCCTGGTCCGAACTGCCAGAGGATCAGCGCATAGCCCGTCCCGTTGGCCAGCTCGATGATCGGATAGCGGAGCGGGATCCGGACGCGACAGGACCGGCACCGCCCCTTCAGCCACAGATAGCTCAGGAGCGGAATGTTGTCGTAACACGCGATCGGGTGATTGCAGACGGGGCAGTGCGATCCCGGCCACACCACCGATTCGTGCCTGGGCAGGCGGTGGATGCAGACATTCAGGAAACTCCCGATGGCCGCCCCGCACACGAAGGCGACGACGTAGGGCCACATGGCGGACATTCTATCTCACAAGCAAGGAGCAAACAGCCAATAGCGAGCAGCCGGTAACCCGTGACGCGTCACGCGTAACGCGTAACGAATTGCTCGCTGTTCGCTATTCGCCATATGCTATTCGCTATTAGCCAGGGAGGCCTGCTCCCGTTTACTTTGCCCCCTCGGCCTGATACAATTGCCTACATATTTCGCCGGTCTCGCATCTGTTGCCGCTCGCCTTCCTCAACGGCTCGACTCAGCAAGAGGAGAAGTCATCGATGAGCAATCGGAGGTCCCCGACGATCATTCGAGTCGGGGCGAGGAGACGAGAGGCGGGCCCTCCACCACGGCGCAAGCGCCCTGAGGCCCTGACCAGGCGGGAGCACGAAATCCTCCAGCTCATCTGGGCAGGACTCAAAAACAAGGAGATTGCGCAGCGTCTCAAGATCAGCGTGAAGACCGTCGAAGCGCATCGGGCCAACATGATGAAGAAGGTCCGGGTCTCCAACACGGCTCAACTGCTCAAGGCCTCGATCCAGGGCGGCATGATCGAAGTCCGGTAACCCCCTACATGACGGTTCGCTGCCGAACCGCTTCAAACAACACGAGCGCGGCCGCCGCCGACACGTTCAGCGACGAGACCCGGCCGAGCATCGGAATCCGGACCCGCTCGTCGCACTTGTCGAGCACGCCGGCCCGGACTCCCTTTCCTTCCCCCCCCAGGACCAGCGCCAGGGGACCGCGCAGGTCCAGTGCCGTGTAGAGTTTCTTCGCGTCCGCATCCAGCGCGTACACCCAGACCCTGTCGGCCTGCAGCGCTTCAATCAGCCGGGACACATTCGGGACCCGGGCGACCCGGATGTGCTCGAGCGCGCCGGCTGATACCTTCGCCACGCTCGCCGTCAAGCCAACCGCGCGACGCTCAGGGATGAACACACCGTGGACCCCCGCCGCCTCAGCGGTCCTGAGCACCGCGCCGAGGTTGTGCGGATCCTCGACGCCATCCAGAATCACCAGGAAGGGCGGCTCGCCACGCTCGCGCGCATAGTCCAGGATCTCCTTCGGGTCGGCGTACCGCTTCGACGCCGCCAGGCCGACGACGCCCTGATGCCTGCCGTCCGGGACGAGCCGGTCTAACACCGGACGAGGCTGGAGGTGGACCGGAACCCCGGCGGACCGAGCCAGCCGGATGAGTTCCCCGAACTGACGATCCTGCCGGACCACCAGCAGCCGCACCAGCGGCCTGCCACCGGAGCGCAAGGCTTCCCGCACGGCATGCAGGCCGTAGATGATGTCGGACGGTTCACCGCTTCCAGCGGGTTGTGCCATCGGGCCGGTCCTCGATGATAATGTCATGCGAGTTGAGAAACTGACGGATTTCATCTGCTCTCTTGAACTCTTTCCGCGAACGCGCTTCGTTTCGTTCCCGCAACATTTTCTCAATCTCGCCATCCGTCAGCACAGATTTCGCCGTGATGGGCAGCGCTGTGTCAGTCTCCGTGACCTGGCCGACCGGAACGACCAACGGCCTGAACTGCCATTTGTCCGACTGAAACAATCCCAGGTTGTTGCCAAGCGACCGGAACTCCTTTCTGGCTATCTGCCGAGCTGCGGCCGAAAGGCCTTGGTCCAGTAATTTATTGACGTCGCTTCTCAGGCGCTGCAACGCCGCAATCGCCGCAGGCGTGTTGAAGTCATCGCCCATTGCCTCACGAAATGCCGACCGGCATCGCTCGATCGCTTCCCTGAGCCCCTTGTCAGCCGTGGCTTTCCTTTCAGACTCAGTGAGTCGCTTGAACAGATCATAAGATCCATCCAACGCACTCTTGGCTTCTCTCAAGGCTTGATCGGAAAAATCCAATGGGCTGCGATAATGATTCGTCAGCAGAAAATAGCGAAGTATCTCGCCGGTCATCTCCTCAGGCCACTCCGACTTCTCGAAGATTTCTCGAATCGTGAAGAAGTTCCCCAGCGACTTGGACATCTTCTCCTGGTTGATTTGCACAAAGCCGTTGTGGACCCAGTACCGGGCGAACTCCTTGCCGGTGGCGGCACAGGACTGGGCGATTTCGTTCTCGTGATGGGGAAAGATCAGATC
>JBOHOM010000064.1:0-4533 GCA_050731075.1 Nitrospiraceae bacterium | reverse complement strand
CGCCAAGCTCGGGATCGTCTGGATAACGTTCACGAACCCAAGGACCGGCGACCGCCAGCGTGGGTTGCGGGCCAGGCCGACACCAAGGGGAATACCGATCAGGACCGCCCCACTCGTAGATAGCCCGACGAGGACAAGGTGCTCAGCCGTCAGTTGTAGCACTTCGTTGCGGTGTGAGATGAAAAACTCGATGAATTCCATACGTCTTCAGACGTGATTCGTTAAACGTGAATCGTTTAACCGCAAGCCCTGTGCAATCCTCCAGACGGTTACCGGTTCACGATTAACGCTGAACGTTTAACGATTCGCTTGCCTGGAGCGTCCGCAGCACCGCCTGAACCTCAGGATGCTTCGATCTGAGAAACTCTCCCGGCGGAAGGCACTCCACGAGCCGTCCATCCTGCACCAAGCCAATGCGAGAGCCCAGGAGGCACGCCTCAGGGATATCGTGAGTCACGAACACCAAGGTCCTCTTCATCTGCGCCTGCAGGTCTTTAAATTCCTGCTGAAGCTCGGCCCTCGTGATCGGGTCCAACGCGCCGAACGGTTCGTCCATCAGCACCAGCGGCGGGTCGGCTGCCACCGCCCGTGCGACTCCCACGCGCTGCCGCTGGCCCCCCGAGAGCTCATGCGGGTACCGATCGGCGAATCGCTCCGGCGCAAGACCGACCATCCGGAGCAGCTCCTGGACCCGCACGCGGATGCGCTCCGGTTCCCAGCCTTCCAATGTGGGGACCAAACCGACATTGCGGGCCACCGTGAGGTGGGGAAACAGCCCGACTTCTTGGATCACATAACCGATCCGCCGCCGCAGGCGGATCGGATCCCAGGCGGTGGTGGGCACGCCTTCCACCAGCACCTCTCCGGCACTGGGCTCGAAGAGGCGATTAATCAATTTCAAGACGGTGGTTTTCCCCGAGCCGCTTCGCCCAACCAGCGCGAGCGCCTCACCCTTCGACAGGGTGAATGACATCTGGGAGAGGACCGGCCGACTGGAGGCATGCCGGAAGCTCACACTGCGGAACTCAACTGCCATGGACATAGGTTAGGTTAAGGCCGAGGTTGAGGTTAAGCTTTTAAGAAAACCAAATGCATTGTGTCCAACGTTCAAGTCCTCACTTGGAAGAAGATCTTTCATTCTCGTTCATCTCTAGAACCTCGGACTTCGAACGTGAGCCTGAGGCCTTATCCTGGGCCTTAGCCTCAGCCTCTCCGCTAGGGCCTGGGGCGGGCCAGCACCATGAGGAATCGCTGGTCCTCACTCAGAAATTCGGCGCTCGGCTCGAAGCCACCGTCAGCGATCAGCTTCAGGAACGCCCCTCGTTCGTATTTCCCAGAATGGTTCATCTCAATGCGCTCCCCGGCCCTGAGGTTGAACGGCTCTCCCGCCACCCGCAGAGCCAGGTCAACGTCCGCACGAAAGTATTTGCCAAGCCGATGCACGCCGGGCCGCAGATCCTTCCGGGGCTCGAACACGAGCGCGCCGTGCGACTCGCTGATACCGATGCTGCGTAACGGGGCAAACGCAAACGCGCGATTGAGCGGGTTCTCATAGCCTGCCCTCGTGTCGGAGTCGTTCTGGATTTCGCCGTCCACCAGCAAGAGGTCCCGGCCTCGAACGAGCGGACGGAGATTGCGGAGCATGACCAGTGGGTCGAACCCGCCGAGCGTGTTCCCCAGCAGCAGCACAAGCCGGTTCGGGGTTTCCCGTCCAGGGACGAGGCCGCTCAGGTGTGCGGGGTTCGTGAGATCTGCTTTGATGCCGTAGCAATTCAGCCCGCGCTCTGCAGCGCCGGCGCAGGCCATTTCCAGTAACGCCTGTCCCGCATCGACCGGGACATAGACGACGGCTCGGCCGCCGGCAGCCAGTTCGGTGAGAAGATGGAAGTCCTTGGTCCCCTGGCCAGATCCCAGACTGACGACCTCGACCGGGCCCTCGGGCAGCGCGCCCGCGACCTGTGCGACGCCGGCGCGGATGAGGGCATCGGAGCGGACATAGTTGCGGTACGGGCCGTCCTGGCAGAGCGAGAGCCAGGCGCGGACCGAGAGCGGAAACCAGTAGAAGAACCGCTCGGGCAAGTAGCGGTTGGCCAGCGCCGCCAGAAAGTCTTCGGCGATCGCCGCCTCAGTCAGCCTGACCTCGATCTGCAATGCCTGATCGTGCACGAGAGCCCCATGGTCCACCGTTCGGTGCGCGCTAGTGTAGGGACAGCCGTGGAATCAAGTCAACGATGTCGACCCTAGAGCGACCTAAACTGGTTGACAAGCGAGAGTGGCCCTCCCTATAGTCATGCACAGGTTCGGCGGGAAACCACTCACACGGAGGAGGTGCAGGATGGAGACCAAGGCCATCAAGCTGGAGGTGGTGGAGACAGAGGAACTCCAACCTACCTGCCATCAACTGGACATCGTCGACCTCGAGGAACTCGTTCCTACCTGTCATCAATAAGCCGCGAGTACGGAAGGAGAAGGCCCGATCATTGGTCGGGCCTTTTTCATTTGATGGCGAGTTCCGTCAGCATCGGGGCCTTCTATAATCCACACCTGGTCCACGAAACCCTGGCGGCCTCCGATCTGATCGGCCATCTCGCAATGGCCGATCCGCCGGGGCACCACGATCCCGTGTGGCCGGAGGTTCGCGACCGGTTTACGCTCCTCCTCCACGATTACCTGGGCCAGCTCAGCGAGCCGCTCGATCAAGAGGAACTCGGGCGCGCCCGATCTCTGCTGGACCAATACCGTTCGCCGTGGGCTGCCGAGCACTTGCAACGCATCCGGCCTACGGCCAGCGCTGTCGGGAATGATGTCGGACCCCGGCTCGACTACGTCTTCCCTCCCCTCTACACGGAGGATCTCTTAGCCGACTACGCCCGGAACGCGCGGCTCCTCCGGGAACACCTCGGTGTGCCGCTTGCGGTTGAACCGATTCCTACCTACCTGCACCTCGACTGGCCCCAGATGAGCGAACCAGAGTTTCTGCACCGTCTCTGCGAACAATCGGGCTGCCACCTGCTGCTCGACATCGTCCACGTCTGGCTCTCGGCCCGGTTTGCCGGCCGGGACCCGCGTTCGCTGCTGTTGCAGCTCCCGCTTGAGCGGGTCATCGAGATGCACGTGTCCGGTTGTGCGCCTGACCCGGACTTGGAGGAACCGTGGATCGCCCCGATCCTTCCGAATACGGAAATCCTGGATTTGGCGGAGCTGGCGGCCATGCGGGCGCCCGGACTGCGCGCGATTACGTTCGATGCCTTCAGTCCCTCTCTCCCACCTGAGACGCTTTTGGCCGGGGTGCGCATGCTCCGCGAACGCTTCGGGCAACGCGCATGACCGGCCGCTCTCTCCACGACGCACTGCTTACTGTGCTGAGCGACGGGCCGCTTCGCGCGCGGGTGCTGACCGGAGACACCAGCGCCTCCGGGGTGCTGGGCCGCGAGGAGTGGGAGGTGCTCAGACGCGTGTCCCGTGAACGCCTGAGCCGCATGGCCCGGTTTCTTGCACGTCATTACTACCGCGAGCGGATCGTCAGGCTGTTCCGCCACGTGCGCACCTTAGCAGCACACACAGGCCGCGATCCCCTGGCCGTCCTCGATACACCAGCAGGGCTGGCCTCACTCGATCAGTCGATCTTAGGGACCCCCGCGACTGCTGAGCGCCTGGTCTCGCTGATTGAAGACTCCCTCGTCAGAAACGACGAAGCAATCAGACGCGCGATTCCCTACTGGAGGGATCTGGTCCGGTACCAGGCCACGATGTTTCGAGTAGAGGCCGGGGCGCCGCATTCCGGCGGCAATCCTGGCGGAACGCCGCATCGTACCCCGTCCACCCGGATCTTAGAACTGGACTGGGACATCCCCGGCGTGATCGCCGACCTGCGAAAGGGAGCCCCCCCTGTCCCGATCGCGAAACCGGCCCCGATCTGCCTGCTGGTCGCACGCGCCCGCCACGGGCGGGTTACCGCGATCCGCTGCTCCCAAGACATCCGGGTGCTGGTCGAAGCAGCCGACGGTCAGCGAAGTGTCGACCAACTGGCTCGGATGAGCGGGCTCTCGGTTCAGGAAATCGGAGGTGTCTTGCGACAACTGGAGGAGATTGGAGCGATCAGTTAACCCGCATTACTCATGACGGTTCGTGGCGCGCACCCATTGCAGTCTGAAGAGCAATGGGTACCCGGCGCGTTCGCGCGAGGAGGAGGCATACCGGGGACCCGTTGCTCTGCCATATGCAACGGGTAGTCAGTACGTCGACCGACTGAGCGGCGAGCCCGCCCGCCATACCAAGCTTCGCTTGAACCGCTGCGTTCGATCAAATCGCAGCGGATGAGCACCTTGCCTCCAGTAGGCTTAGATTCCTGGCAGGCTCGTCGCAGCAGCGAATCCCGGGTACCCGTTGCTCTACGCGGGCGCAACGGGTGAACAGCAGAAGCGCTCATGAATAATGCGGGTTAGCGCTTCTGGCGCAGCACCCAGCCTTTTTTGGCGAGACACCGGTCGATCGACTGCTGGAGAAGAAACTTCATCCCGCCTTGGACTTTGG
>JBOHOM010000063.1:0-18215 GCA_050731075.1 Nitrospiraceae bacterium | reverse complement strand
GTGAAGGCCAGTCCAGCCGCCAGCCCCCCCTGAGAAAATAAGGTGGATGGAGTGCCGGGGACCCGTTGCGCTTCTAACTGCAACGGGTGATGACGCGCGCAATAGGGGATCAGCCCGGCCACCCCTGTAATGATGAGCCCCGCGATTGCGACGACCCGCCGCGCCCCTCCGTTCCAGCCTCGCCCTGAGCCTGGAAGCCAGAGAGAGGCCGGGAGGGCGAGGTGGACGCGACATTGCGGGCGAACCCCGCGGCTGTTCGCAGCGACCGCCCGAGCGAGGTCCGAGCGTTCATGCCTCGGGTACCCGTTGCTCTTCTAGGTGCAACGGGTGTTACAGGCATGAACGGATCGGAGAACCCCCACCATGTGGGGGATGGGGGGAGCCGGAGCCGGGCGGCCGCTCGTTACAGCCGCGCGGCGAGCCTGCACGGAGCGGAATGCCTCGCCCTGCCGGCCTAGATATAACCCACACAATTTCGGGAAGAGCCGAAGGGTCAGGACCTGGGAGCTTGCGCGAAGGCGTGGAGCTTACGCATTCCCCGGTACCCGAGATGAAGGGAATGCGTCAATGGGAGTTTGGTGAAGTAGTCGAGAGTTAGCGTCCCATCCAACGATGCCACATCCGACCCAGGTTCCGGCGTTCGGCGCCCAGCATGGAGGCCCCGACTCGAACAGGTTCCGGCAGATGCTCCCGTGCGGTGTGGATCTCCATGGATGGCGAGGAGAGCTTCACCGTAAACCAGACCGCCCCATCTCGGTCCGTTCTGAAGAAGCGCGCTCCTGTCCGTTCGTACGCGGCCACGACCTCGGGCGCGGGATGGCCGTAGGGATTGTACCGTCCGACTGAAATCACCGCCGCCTCCGGCCGCATCTGGCTGATCCATGGCACATGCAGAGAGCTGCGCGCGCCGTGATGAGGGACTTTCAGGACGCGCACCCGCAACGATCTGTCCGCCCGACTCAGCCGCGCTTGAGCCGCGACCTCAACGTCACCTGTGAAGAGGAACGAATGCGGGCCGCATTCGAGCACCGTGACCACGGACTCATTGTTCAGCGCGCTGCCGCTTGTCGTCCTCGACGCCGGATGACCGGCCGCGCGACCTCCGGCGGGGTGTCTCGTCGCGGGTGGGTTCAGCACCCGGAGTCGGCATGAGCCCGAATCAAGAATCATCCGTCCCTCCTCCGCGCGGGACTCCGCCAGGTCTCGCGCCTGCATCGCGGCGCGCAGCCGATGGTAGAAAGGCTCCTCACGTTCGATGCCGTTGCCCCAGTACCGACCGACCTGGAATGTCCGGATCACCCACGCCAGTCCCCCCACATGGTCGAGCTGGGGATGGGTGCCGATCGCATGGTCGAGGCGCCTGATGTGTCGGTCCCAGAGATACGGACCCAGCACGGCGCGCCCCATATCCAACGTGTCGTACGTCGCCCCGCCGTCGACGAGGACCACCTGACCGTCAGGCAGTTCTATCACAGAGGCGTCGCCCTGGCCGACATCCAGAAACGTCACCCGCAGGGTATCCCCGTCCGGACGCCCGCGGGGCGACCAACCCCACCATCCGAGGATCAAAAGCGCGGCGATGGCACAGCCCCAGCGCAGCGTGGTTCCCCGTTGGGATCGGCCGGCAACATAGAGCAACGTGAAGAACCCGAGGATGGCGGGAACGGTCGGCGACGCCACGTGCCATTCGGCCCCCGGGACACGCGCCATCAGCCTCACCATGCCGGACAGGAGGTCGAAGATGGCTTGATTGAGCGGGCCTGCCGGAAGCGAGTCCCCTCCCGCCAGCAGCAACCAGACGGCGGACCCCAGTCCCATCGGCACGAGAAGCAGCCCCGCCAGCGGCACCACGAGCAGGTTGGCCAGGAGGCCGAGCCACGCGATCTGGTTGAAGTGATAGGCGACGAGCGGAATGGTGGCCAGCGTCACGCCCCCGGTGATCCACGCGTACTCACGGAACCAGGTCAGCGCCTTCCGGCCGGGTGCATCAGGGGCAGGGATCCCGACCGGGTCTTCGCGGGTTCGCCAGCGGAGCACCAGCGCGATGGCGAGCACGGAGAGGTAGGAGAGCTGAAAGGAAATCTCGAACAGGGCGTGCGGATCATGGAGCAGGATCAGCAGCGCCGCGCTCGCTAAGGCCAGGAGCAGGTTCTGCTCATATCCCAGCCAGACCGCGAGCAGAAAGATCAGAATCATGACGAGCGACCGGACGGTCGCGACCTCCGCGCCCGCGAGCAGGGTGTAAAACGTGACCGGCGCGATCGTGACCAGCGCCGCCAACCGGGTCGGGGTGATTCGCCGCGACAGCGCGAGCAACCAGGGCGGGGGCAGGCGACGGCACAATCCCTTGATCACGAAGAACGAGAGAAACGCGATGAGGCCCAGGTGTGAACCGGAGATGGACAGGATGTGCACGGTGCCGGTCGCCATGAAAGGGTCCCGCACCTCGGGACTCAGATAGCCGGCGTCTCCCACGATGATCCCCAGGTAGATGCCCAGCGCCGGCCCGGTGAGCGTCGCGACCGCAGCCCGGCGGATGCGGTCCCGCCAGGCGTCGATGACGCGCCAGGGTGTCCACCGTGACCAATCCGTGGCCGGGCGGAGGACCCGCAAGGCATCCGGCCCGGAGACCGACGCCATCGCATCGATCTTCCGACGCTGCAAGTAAGAGGCGTAGTCGAATCCCCCCGGGTTCAGCGTGCCGGACGGCGCGCGGATTCTCGCGGTCGCCACCACCTCGTCGCCCTGCTCGACCGCGCGATCCGCGTTCCGCCACGTGAGGCGGAGTCGGCCCTCCACCGGTCTGGCGCGAGGCTCTTCCCCGAGTTGTGACACCGCCAACATGATGACGGAGCGACCCTGAGCGTGTCGAACGGGTTCCGAGACGGTCCCCACGATCCTCGCGGGATCGAGTCCGGCCTGCTCGACGAGTCGGCTCGGGGTGTGAGAGGCGACGGCGGTCCAATACAAGAGGCCCGCCAGGAGGCTTCCGTAAGCGACACAGCCGCGCTGAATCGTCAGTCGCCCTGCTTGTTCAAGGCGCAACAGGACCAGCGCGGCTGATGCCAGGATCAGGAGGATGACGGAGGGAAGAAAGGGAAGGTAGGAGCCGAGCACCAACCCAAGGAGAAACGCAACCGTGATCCACAGGAACATGCGAGCCCGGGGACGGTACCGGCGCGGCTCTCAACCCAGGCGGGCGCGAACCACCACCGCCAGCTCGTCGGCCACCGACCGGATCAACGCGTCCCGTTCCCCCTCGACCATGATCCGGACCAGCGGCTCAGTTCCGGAGTATCGAACCAGCACCCGTCCGGTTCCGTTCAATCTGGCTTCTCCATCCCGGATGGCCCGTTGCACTTCCGGCAGACCGGCCAGATCCGGCTTGTCCCTCACCCGAATGCTGAGGAGGACTTGCGGGACGGCGGTCATGCACCGAGCCAGGTCCGACAGCGATCGCCCGGTTCGCTTCATCAGGGCCATGATTTGGAGTCCGGAAATGAGGCCGTCGCCCGTGGTGTTGTGTTCCAAAAATATGAGGTGTCCGGACTGCTCGCCGCCGAAGTTGTAGCCCTCCGAGATCATTCGCTCCAGCAGATACCGGTCGCCGACAGGGGTTCGCACCAACGTGATACCGGCCTTCGCCATGGCCAGCTCGAGGCCGAAATTGCTCATCACGGTCCCGACCAGCGTCTGCTGTTTCAACAGACCGCGCTGCTGCAAGTCAAGCGCCGTCATCGCCATCGTGTGGTCACCGTCGACGAGGCGACCTTGCTCGCACACGAAGACCGCGCGGTCGGCATCTCCGTCGTGGGCGAGTCCCACATGGGCCTGGTGCTGGAGCACCGCCTCCTGCAGCCGTTCGGGATGCACGGCGCCGCAGCCGGCATTGATGTTCATCCCGTCCGGCTCGTTCCCGATCACCCAGACGGTTGCGCCCAACTCGCGCAGGACTTTCGGAGAGACCTTGTAGGCCGCGCCGTTGGCGCAATCGACGACGACGCGCAATCCTTGAAAATCCAGGTCCCTGGGCAGGGAGCGTTTCACGAACTCAATGTACCGCCCCTCGGCGTCGTCGATTCGAAACGCCTTGCCCACCTCGTCCGCCGTTGGACGCAGGTGTTCGATCTCATCCGAGACGATCAACGACTCCATTCGCGTCTCGAACTCGTCGGGGAGCTTGAACCCGTCATTGGAGAAAAACTTGATGCCGTTGTCCTGGTAAGGATTGTGCGAGGCTGAAATGACCACGCCGGCGTCCGCTCGGAGACTTCGGGTCAGGAACGCGATCGCGGGCGTCGGCATGGGGCCGACTAACAGGACGTCCACGCCCATCGAGCAGATGCCGGACGTCAGCGCTGACTCCAGCATGTACCCCGAGAGCCGAGTGTCCTTCCCGATCACGATTTGATGCCGGCCGGAGCGCCGCTTGAAGAGGTACGCGGCCGCGCGCCCCAGCTTCATGGCCGTCTCGCTGGTCATCGGCTCGAGATTCGCGACCCCGCGCACCCCGTCCGTCCCGAAGAGCTTCCTCACGTCTTGCCCCCTCTCTCAGCCCGGGTTCGTTCCACAGCGAACGATCGCGTCGACGGTCTTGACCACATCCCGCAGTGGCGCCACGTCGTGCACTCGGACGACCCGCGCCCCGCGCAAGATGGCGACCGCCACCGCCGCAGCGGTTCCCATCAGCCGATCATCGACCGGCCGGGCCAGCACCTGGCCGATGAACGCTTTGCGGGAGACCCCCACCAGAACGGGGTACCCCAACGCGACGAAGGCGTCCAGTCGGGCCAGGAGCGTCAGGTTGTGCTCTAGATTCTTCCCAAAACCGATCCCGGGGTCAAGCAGGATCTGCTCCGCGGCAATCCCCGCTTCGAGCGCCGTCCCGATCCGTTCGACAAAGAACTGCCGGACTTCTTCGATCACATCGCGGTAGGACGGCGCCTGTTGCATCGTCTTAGGCATGCCCTGCATGTGCATCAAGACGAGTCCGGCGCCCGTCTCCGCGACGAGCGTTTTCATCCCGGAATCGTACCGAAGCGCGCTGATGTCATTGACCAGTGCTGCGCCGGCCTCGAGCGCCAGCCGAGCCACGGCGGCCTTGGTGGTATCGACGGAGACCGGGACCGACACCGCGCGACACACGGCCCTGACGACCGGGATCAGCCTCCGGCGCTCCTCCTCCTGGTCCACCGGGTCCGCTCCCGGCCTGGTGGATTCTGCGCCGATGTCGATCAGGTCGGCTCCCTGCGCCGCCATCTCCACCGCGTGATCGACCGCCGCCCCCGGATCGAGATAACGACCGCCGTCCGAAAATGAATCGGGTGTGACGTTGAGCACGCCCATGATCAGGGGTCCCGCGTCCAGCGGGATGAACCGGCCGCGGGCCCGCAGGGCCACCGGGCCGGGGACCGTGTTGGGCTTGAGCATGGCGGTGGTGTTCATCGGCGGACCCCGCGAGGCGGCGGGGGACCATGGAGACGCTCGCAACAGGAGGAGACCCTGACCCGGAACTCATGCCCGGAGCGGTTGGACCCGGCGCCCGCGTGGCGACCGCTGGATGAATCTGGGGAGACCCGGCATGAGTCTCTGTGAACCGGCATTGGACGGGACGTGATCAGGCGGGCACGGTTTGGGGAAGCGACCCTTGGTGGACGATCTGGTCGATTTCGGGCGCGTCGAGCACTTCCTTCTCGAGGAGCGCTTCGGCCAGCGCCTTCAGGACGCCCATGTGTTCGGTCAGCATCCGCGTCGCCCGGTCGTAGTTCTCGGTCACCAGCCGCTTGACCTCGTGGTCGATCTCGATCGCCACCTGCTCGCTTAAATCGCGGCGGGTCGCGATCTCGCGTCCGAGGAAAATCTCCTCGTCTTTCTTGCCGAACGTAAGCGGTCCCAGCTTCTCGCTCATTCCCCACTCGCACACCATTTTCCGTGCCAGATCCGTCGCCCGTTCGATGTCGTTTCCGGCGCCCGTCGTGATGTGATGCAACACGAGCTCTTCGGCCACTCGTCCGCCCATCAGGATGGCCAGCGTGTTGTACAGGAATTCCTTGGAATAATTGTGGCGATCGTCGGTCGGGAGCTGCATGGTCATCCCCAGCGCGCGGCCGCGCGGGATGATCGTGACCTTGTGGACCGGGTCCGCGCCCGGAAGCAGCTTCGCCATGAGGGCGTGTCCTGCTTCGTGAAAGGCGGTGGTCCGCTTCTCGTCGTCGCTCAGGATCAGGCTCTTCCGCTCGACTCCCATTAGCACCTTGTCTTTGGCGGTCTCAAAATCGACGACCTCCACCACTTTCTTGTTCTGACGGGCGGCCCACAAGGCCGCTTCGTTCACCAGATTCTCCAGGTCCGCTCCGGAGAACCCGGGTGTCCCGCGCGCGATTTTCTCCAGTTCCACATCGCCGGCGATCGGCACTTTCTTGGTGTGCACTTTGAGGATCTCTGCCCGCCCCCGCAAGTCCGGACGATTCACCACGATCTGCCGATCAAACCGTCCGGGCCGCAACAGGGCCGGGTCGAGGACGTCCGGCCGGTTGGTGGCGGCGATCAGGATGACGCCTTCCGTCGTATCGAAGCCGTCCATCTCGACCAGGAGCTGGTTCAGCGTCTGTTCCCGCTCGTCGTGGCCGCCGCCGAGGCCCGCGCCACGGAGCCGGCCCACCGCGTCGATCTCATCGATGAAGATGATGCACGGCGCATGCTTCTTGCCTTGCTCAAACAGATCTCGGACGCGGGAGGCGCCGACCCCGACGAACATCTCGACAAAATCGGACCCGCTGATGCTGAAAAACGGCACCCCGGCTTCTCCGGCGATCGCCTTGGCCAGCAGCGTCTTGCCGGTGCCGGGAGGCCCCACGATCAGGACCCCTTTGGGGATCCGGCCGCCCAGCTTTTGAAACTTGCGGGGGTCCTTCAGGAACTCGATGATCTCCGAGACCTCCTCTTTGGCCTCGTCGATCCCGGCGACGTCGGAGAAGGTGATCTTCTTCCGCTCTTCGGTGAGCAGCCGCGCGCGGCTCTTACCGAACGACAAGGCCTTGTTCCCGCCGATCTGCATCTGGCGCATGAGGAAGAACCAGAGCCCCAAAAACAGGATGAAGGGCCCCCACGTCACGAGGAAGGTGATGTACCAGGGATTCTCGTCCGGCGGCCTGGCTTCGATCTGGACGTTCCGCTCCCGCAGCACTTTTACCATGTCCGGGTATTCGGCGGAATAGGTTCGGATACGCGTGCCGTCTTTCAGGATCGCGCTGATGTGGTTGGCTTTGATGATGACCTTGGTGACCTCGCCCTTGTCCAGTTGAGCCATAAAGTCGCTGAAAATCACGTCATCCTCGGGGGCATGGGTCGGGACACTGAACAGGTTGAACAGGAGGATCATGAACAGACCCACCACCACCCAGAAGAGCAAATTCTTGACCTTCGAATTCATCCCGTAGACTCCTCAGCTCCGCAAGAAGCCAGGAAAACATCCCGACGATACGGGGCGGATTCTAACACAGATGGAGGAAAGCTGACAACAACGGGACTAGAATCCCTGCCCTTCGTCGTCCACGGTATCCAGCACCGCAAGGTACGGAAGATTGCGGTACTTTTGCTGGTAATCGAGACCGTAGCCCACCACGTACTTGTTGGGAATTTCGAACCCGACATAGTGAATCGGGACGTTCACCTTCCGACGTTCCGGCTTGCTGAGCAGCGTGCACACGCGGATCGATTTGGGCTTCCGCTTGGACAGGGCGCCGGTCAGATACTTGACCGTCAGGCCTGAGTCAACGATATCTTCCACCAGAAGCACGTCCCGGCCGGCGACGTCTTCTGTCAAGTCGGACATCATCTTGACCTTGCCCGACGTGTTCCCCTTCGAGCTGTAGCTGGTCACGATCAGAAAATCAACCCGGATCGGGACGCGGATCGCACGGGCCAGGTCCGCGTAGAAGGCGTACGCGCCTTTGAGGACGCCGACCAGGACCAGGTCCTTGTCGGCATAGTCCGCGGTGATCTGCCTCCCCAATTCTCTGATGCGCGCACGCATCTCCTCTTGCGTCACGATCGGGCGTCCGAAGATACGCTCCATGACCGTTCAGTCTCCTCCGTTCGGGCTTGGATCCAATAGCTCCGCGGTCACGATGCGCCTGGAAGCGGCCGTCGCACAGAATCGGTGATCCGGCCGATGTCCCCCGACCCAGAGGATCCCCTCCGGCGCAACCAGGAGAGGCACGCGTCGTCGCGCCGCACGGGGCAGCTTGAGGTCGGCAAAGTAGTCTTGTAGTTTCTTTCGCCGTCCCTGCATCCCCAGCGGGCGGAACGCATCGCCGGCCGCCCATGACCGGACCACCAGCTCCATCGTGAACAGGTCGGCGTCGAGGATCGCCACGCTCCGTGACGGAGTGGGAATGGCGGGAGGATGGGCTGAGGACAGGTCTCTGAGGCTGACCCGGATCGTCTGGCCCGTGAGAGGCCAGCGAATCGTCGAAGGGACGGGAAGCGGCAAGGAGACCGCCTCGGTCCCTTCCGGCACGGAGGATCGAAATCGAATGGAGCCGTATTCACGCGCGACGAGCGCGCCCGGCACCGCGATCGCGGCGCCGGATCGCCCCTGGACCACCCGATCCAGCACGGCCGCGACGGCCCCGAACGTCGGACCCTGCTGGAGCCCGCCCGTTCGTCGAATCAGCGTCCGGACCATCCGCCGCCGCAGCGCCAACGGCAACGCGAGCAGGCCCGCGCGATCCACTACGAACGTCCCGGCGCCATCCTCGCGTGTCAACTGAGCCAGATGCTCGGAGACGAGCTGGTCCAGACAGAGGTCCTCTTCACGAAGGATCTCGGCTTGTCTCTTCAGCACCCCCAGGAGACCCGGGTTGAATCGTTTCAGAGCGGGCAGCAGTTCGTGCCGGACCCGGTTCCGTAAATACAGAGGCTTCGCGTTACTCGAGTCCTCGCGAAACGGCACTCCCTGGGCCTCGAGGTAGGTCAGAATCTCCGCCCGACCGACGTCCAGAAGAGGACGGACTACGAGCGGCGCACGGGCGGGGGGGATGCCGGCGAGCCCGGCCGTTCCCGATCCGCGGAGCATCCACATCATGAGCGTTTCCGCCTGATCGTCGGCCGTGTGTCCCAACGCGATCTTGTCCATCCGCAGGGCCGTGGCCACGCGCACCATCGCGGCATAGCGGGCCTCGCGCGCCTGCTCCTGGAGCGACCGTCCCTTCCGCCGACCGGCCGGGCCGGTGAGCGGGACGCGCTCGATGACCAAGGGCACGCCAAGGCGGTCGCAGAGACCGGCTACGAAGGAGGCGTCTTCGTCGGACTCCGAACCGCGCAAGCCGTGGTTGACGTGCACGGCCTGGAGGGTCAGGTCCCAGGATGGAGCCAGGGCCGCCAGCACCGAGAGGAGAGCCACCGAATCGGGGCCTCCCGAGATCGCAACCAGGACGCGATCCCCTGGCCTGAGCAATCCCTTGGCTCGCGCCGTGGCGGCCACGCGGCGCGCGAGCTTCGATCGGGCGGTCTGTGGTTGCACGGATTGGCTCATGACGCTACGCGTCGGTCAGGCTTTGGGCCACAGCCTTGAGCGTTTCACGAGCCCGGTGTACATCCAGGTCAATGTGAGCGGCCAGCTCCTCCGGCTTCGCGAACGTGAGATCTCCGCGCAGCCGATCGACGAACTGGACGCGAATCTCCGCTCCGTAGAGGGACACCTGTTCATCCAGCAGGTACGCCTCCAGAAGCCGTTCACCGGGGCCAAAGGTCGGGCGCGTGCCGAGGTAGGCCACCGAGTCGAAGTGACGCTTGTTCCAGAGTACCGTGGCGGCATACACGCCGTCGGCCGGGATGACGCGGCCTTCGGGAAGGCGAAGGTTGGCGGTCGGCCAGCCCAGGGTCTGGCCACGACGCTCCCCTTGCACGACCGGTCCGGTCAGCGCATACGGACGGCCGAGGCAGCGAGCAGCCCCGCGCACATCCCCGGCCTGCACGAGCGTGCGGATCCGGCTCGAACTGACCACTTCTCCGTCCACGCGCATGGGAGGAACCGGATGAACCTCGAACCCATACTGCACGCCGAGTCGAATGAGATCCGCCGTCTTCCCGGCCCGCCCCTTGCCGAACGCAAAATGCTCTCCGACGAACAGGTCACGGACCCCGATGCCGTCCTTGAGAATCCGGAGGACAAACTGATCGGGCGTGAGCTCGGCAAAGGCCTGGTTGAACTCCAGGAACAACACTTCCTCGATCCCGGCCGCCTGAAAGCGCGCCAGTTTTTCATCCGGAGCTGTCAGCAAGAGGAGCTCCGTCCCGGGCTTGAGGACGGTGATCGGATGAGGATCAAAGGTCAGGACCATGGGCGTCCCGCCTTTCGAAACGGCGGTCTTGGCGACGGTCTGCAACAGCGCGAGGTGGCCGCGATGCTGGCCGTCGAAATTTCCGATGGTCAGCACCGGATGCGCTGCGCGCTTGTGGTCAGCCAGGCCTCGAGTGATCTTCATGGGGCGATCGCCATGCGTTTACTCGTGCAAGAGCCGGGTGGCGTCCTTTGCAAAGTACGTGAGGATCAGGTCCGCTCCCGCCCGCTTGATCGAGAGCAGGCTTTCCAAGACTGCGCGCGGCTCGTCCAACCAGCCGGCGCGGGCCGCGGCCTTGATCATGCTGTATTCACCGCTCACCTGATACGCCGCGATCGGGAGCGACGTCCGCGCCCGGGCCGCGGCGATCACGTCGAGGAAGGGCAGGGCCGGCTTGATCATCACGATATCGGCCCCTTCTTCCACGTCCAACTCGATCTCCCGGAGCGCTTCACGCGCGTTAGCCGGGTCCAGTTGGTACGACTGCCGGTCGCCGAACCGCGGGCTCGAGTCCGCCGCCTCCCGGAACGGCGCGTAGAAGCAGGAGGCGAACTTCGCCGCGTAGGCCATGATGGGGAGTTCGGAAAAGCCCTCGCGGTCCAGTTCCTCCCGGATGGCGGCGACCCGGCCGTCCATCATATCGGACGGCGCGACGATGTCGGCGCCCGCTTGCGCATGGGTGCGGGCCATGGCCCGGAGGCAGTCCAAGGTCTCATCGTTGAGGATTCGACCGTCCTTGACCACTCCGCAATGTCCGTGCGTGGTGTATTCGTCGATGCAGACATCGGTGATGACGAGCAACCCCGGGACCTTGTCTTTGAGGTCCCGGACGGCCCGCTGGACGACGCCGTCCGGATCGTACCCCGCGGTTCCGCGTTCGTCCTTTCGGTCGGGGATCCCGAACAGGATGACGGCGGGAATTCCGAGCAGCTTGACCTCCGCCGCTTCCTTGACCAGGAGGTCCGCCGACACTCGGTACTGGCCGGGCATCGAGCTGATCTCCTGCCGCCGGTCCCGCCCTTCGGTGACGAAGAAGGGATAGATCAAGTCGGAGGACGACAGCCGCGTCTCTCTGACCATGCGACGCAGGGGCTCGCTCTGCCGCAGTCTCCGCATCCGGTGACGGGGAAAGGCCATGTCTGCTCCGTAAAGGTTGAGCAGTGACGCGTGACGCGTCACAGGTTATGCGTCACCATTATTCATCACTCGTTACTCGTAACTCGTCACCAGTCACGTTCTTCACTTTCTGGGCAGATTCGTGAGAAAGACCACCAGGTCTCGCACCGAGATCATCCCCACCAACCGGTTGTCGCGCGACACGCCGAGGTGCCGGATGTGCTCACGCGCCATCAGGTTGTTGGCATCGAGCAGGGTCTTATTCTCGTCGATCATCACGATCGGCGCCGACATGATTTGTTCGACCGAGGTCTTGGCCGCGTCCACCCCCAACGCCACGACCCGTCGCACCATGTCCGTGTCGGTCACGATACCGATGAACTCCTTCCCTCGCGTGACGATCAAGCTGCCGATCCCATGATCGCGCATGAGGGTCGCCGCTTTTCGGACGTCCGTGTCGCGGTCCACCGTGACAAATTTTTCCACGGGAATCATGAATGACTTCACCGGAACCATGCTGGTCTCCTCCGTTCTATGAGCGCCGCGATGCGGCTCTCGAACAATACTGGACGACCGCCTCGACCAGGGCCGGGATGGTGTTCCTGGCCGCGGTGATGGTCACCGGCAAGCCCTGCTCCACGGCGGTCTTGGCCGTGATCGGCCCGATACAGGCCACCACCGCGTCCCCGATCAGTTTCGTCATTTCGTCCCGGCTGTCGAACAGCCGGCGGAAGTTCCGAACCGTCGAGGAGCTGGTAAAGGTGATGAAATGAATCGCCTGCCGGCGCAACTCGTCTTTGAGGTGGTCGGCCTCCACGGACGGGAGGACCGTCCTGTAGGCGGTCACGACCCGGACCTCCGCCCCCATCGCCCGCAACTGCTCCGGCAGGATCTCTCTCGCCACGGCGGCGCGCGGGATCAGCACGCGCTGGCCGGCCACGCCGGCGGTTTTCATGGCGTCGATCACCCCCTCGGCCTGATACTCGGACGGAATCAGGTCGGCGCGGAGACCATAGGCGCTGAGCTCCTGGGCGGTTCGCGGGCCGATGCAGCAGAGCCGCAGGCCGGCGAGAGCCCGCGCATCCTGCCCCCGTTGCCGGAGACGCTCCATGAACGGGCGGACGCCGTTCACGCTGGTGAAGATCACCCAGTGGTACCGGCGCAGGTCGGCGATGGCCTCGTCCAGCTCGCTCCAACTTTCCGGAGGGACAACCTGAATGGTGGGACACTCCACCGGCTCCCCCCCCTGCTCCGCCAGTAACGCCGAGAGCTCCCGTGCCTGCTCTTGCGCCCGCGTCACCAGGATACGCCTGCCGAAGAGCGGGCGGGTTTCGAACCAGTTCAGTTGGTTCCGCAGGCGGACCACGTCGCCGACCACGATGACGGTGGGCGGTTCCATCTCCGCCTCCTCGGCCTTCCCGACGATGTCTCCCAGAGTCCCGACGACGGTCCGTTGCCCGGACCGGGTGCCCCACCGAATCAGCGCCACCGGCGTCTCGCGCGACTTGCCTTCGGACACGAGGTGCTCCACGATGGCCGGGAGATTCTTCATTCCCATCAGAAACACCAGGGTGCCGTTCGCGGTCGCCAAGCGCGGCCACTCCAGGGCGGCGGCCTCCTTGGTCGGGTCCTCATGTCCGGTCACGAACGTCACCGTGGACGCCAAGGTTCGGTGGGTGACCGGGATACCCGCGTAGGCCGGCACGGCCACGGCCGACGTGACGCCCGGCACGACTTCGAACGGGAGCCCCGCGGCGGCAACCGCCTCCGCTTCCTCGCCTCCCCGTCCGAAGACGAATGGATCGCCTCCCTTCAACCGCACCACCACTTTCCCCTCCCGAGCCTTCTCGATGATCAGCCGATTCACCTCATCCTGATCCTGGTACCGTCCACGGCCTCGGCGGCCGACATAGATGCGTTCGGCGCGGGCCGGGACATGGTCCAAGAGGACCGGATTCGCCAGGTAGTCATACAGCACCACATCGGCCTGCTCAAGACACTCCTTCCCACGGAGGGTGAGGAGTTTCTGGTCACCAGGCCCGGCCCCCACGAGATAGACTTTTCCTGCTGTTCCCATCACAAGGCTCAAGTTTTACCATAGATTTCATTCAAGATCGGGGCACCGCCTCTTGCCAGGAGTTTTTCGGCCAATTGCACGCCGAGCACATGTGCGTCGGCCACCGGTCCCTGCACCATATCCCGGATGAAACGCGCTCCGTCCACGCTCGCAATGAGCCCGTCCAGGATCAGCGTGTCTCCCTTGATGGCTGCGTGGGCCGCAATCGGCACCTGGCAGCCTCCTTCCAGCCGTTCGAGCAAGGCCCGCTCGGCCGTGACAGCCGTGCGCGTGGCCGGATGCTCCAACGGGGCCAGCAGGTCCCGCAGGAAGCCGTCATCCCGCCGTCCTTCCAGTCCCAGCGCGCCCTGCCCGATCGCGGGCAGACTCACCTCCGGAGGCAAGTATTCCGTCACCTCGTTGGCCCAGCCCATCCGCCTGAGGCCGGCCGCTGCCAGAACGATCGCGTCATACTCGCCGTTCCGCAATTTGCGCAGTCGGGTGTCCAGATTCCCCCGCAGCATCTGAACGGTCAAGTCCGGCCTGTGATGCAGGAGCTGCGCTTGCCGGCGCAAACTGCTCGTCCCCACCCGGGATCCTCTGGGCAATTGATCCAGCGAGACCGCGTCCCGGCTGATGAGCACGTCGCGGGGGTCCTCCCGCGGCGGGACGCAGAGAATGTCCAAACCATCGGGCAGGACGGTCGGGACATCCTTCATGCTGTGGACCGCAAGATCGATCTCACCGCGCAGCAGCGCCTCCTCGATTTCTTTGACGAAGAGCCCCTTCCCGCCGATGGCGGCCAGCGGCACATCCACGATCATGTCGCCGGAGGTCTTGATCCGATGCAAGGTCACCGTCACGCCCGGCGCGATCTCCTGAAGCCGGGCCTGCACCCACTCGGCCTGCTGGACCGCCAGGCGGCTGCCTCGCGTGCCGACCACCAACGACGAACGTGCGGCCATTCCCACGGCCACCCTCACCTCCCCGATTCATGATAGGGGCTCTGAAAGGGGGCTCGGGGTTTCCCGGAGCCGGGCAATTTTTCCGGCGCGTCGTCGCGGGACACGTCCGACCTCAGAGGCGACGGCGTGCCGATTCCCATGTTCCCTCGGTAATAGGACGCCACCAACAGGAAGCTCACCAGCCCCATGATCGCGAGCAGATACACGACGACATCCCAGCGGAATCCTTCTTTCTCCCGGTAGTCGTAGCCGCAATGCGGACAATCGGGCAGCGGCTCCGTTCCGAGGTATGTCTCCCGGCACTTGGGACAGGTAAAGAGCTTCGGACTCTGCGGCATCTGTGGCTTCCCCCCCGGCCTGCGATCGAGTGCGGGTTCAGCCGCTCACTTCAGGAGTCTTTTTCCTGAGCTTGCTGCGGCGACTCCTGTTCGGGATCGGCATAGCCGGCCACGGGCACGGGCCTGACTGAGCGGTCGGGTTCAGTGACACGGTCGGCGGCCGGCGTATCGTCCAGGCTGAAAAACCGCCTCGCGGCTTCGACGAAGAGGGACCCCCCGGCCGACTCGGCTTCAGTTTTGAGCGTGACCAGCGAGCCATGCAAGAGTTTATTGACAATCGCTGAAGCGAGCCCTTCAACCACGCTCCGTTCCTCGGGCGACAGGTGGCCGAGCCGACCCATGCTCTTTTCCAGCTCCGCTCGCTTGATCTCCTCCGCCCGTCGGCGCAACGCCAGGATCGTGGGGGTGACCTCGAGCGACTTGAGCCACTGGAGGATGACGTCGACTTCCTGCTCGATCAGACGCTCCGCCTTCCCGGCTTCGCGGCGCCGCTCCTCGCGGTTCTGCTCGATCCGCATCTCCAGATCGTCGATGTCGAAGAGGAACGCGTTGTCGATGTCCTTGACCGCGGGATCGATGTTCCGCGGCACCGAGATGTCGATCAGGAAAATCGGGCGGTTCATCCGCTGACGCACCGCACGCTGCACGTCCTCGCTTCGGATGAGGTAATGGGCGGCCCCGGTGGAGCAGAGCACGATATCGGCCTCGGCCAATTCACGCGGAAACTCGTCGAAAGGAACCGGCACTCCGTTGAAGCGCTTGGCCAACTCCAGGGCGCTGTGAGAATCCCGCGTCGTGATCATCACCCGCCGGACACCGTTGCGAATCAGGTGCTGGGCCGCCAACTTCGCCATCTCGCCGGCGCCCACCAGCAGCACGGTCTTTTCGCCCAGGTTCGAAAAGATCTTCTTCGCCAGTTCGACGGCCGCGTAGCTGACCGACACCGCCATCTCGGCGATCCGGGTCTCGGTTCTGACCCGCTTGGCGACCGAGATGGCTTTCTTGACGAGCTTGTTCAGGATCACCCCGCTGGCCTTGTTGGCCAGTGCGACTTCATACGCGTCCTTCAGTTGACCGAGAATCTGCGCCTCGCCCACGACCATCGAGTCGAGGCTGGCCGCGACGCGGAAGAGATGACCGATCGCGCGATCACCCGCATACCAATAGAGGTGCGGGGTCAGCTGCTCCGAGGAGAGCGACAGGTGGGTGTCCGCCAGGAATTCCTGCACCCGCGCATAGCCCGCCTCCACCTGGTCGACGACGGCGTAGACTTCCACCCGATTGCAGGTGGACAGCACGACGCCTTCCTTCACGCCCGGATACGCGCAGAGCCGGCAGAGGGCTTCGCCCAGGCGGCTGTCCGGCACCGCCAACTTCTCACGGACTTCCACGGGCGCGGTCTTGTGGCTGAGCCCGACGACAATGATGTCCATGGTGTGTGACTGACCGCTGACTACGCGACCGGTCCGTGACCTTTCACCACGACTCCGATAAACGTCAAGATGACCCCGGCGAACCCGATAATGGTCAGGTAGGCGGCCCTCTTGGCTCGCCATCCCACCGTGATCCGGCCCATCAGGACGATGAAATAGAAGACCCAGGTCACCAGCGCCCAGGTCTGCTCCGGATTCCAGTTCAGGTACGACCCCCTCGCGAACTCGGCCGAGATGGCCCCGGTGATGATGCCGAGCGTGAGGAGGGGAAATCCCATTAAGATCGACTGCTGGTTCAAGTGGTCCAGAAAGTCCAGGGGAGGCAGCTTGGTGTACAGCACATTGAACCGCTTCGACTTCAAGAGACCGTCCTGGATCAGATACATGATGCCGGCGATGAAGGCGACCGCGAACCCGACGGTCCCCAGCATGCTGAGCGCGACATGGACCCAGACCGTTCTCAGCACCGGTTCCAGCGTGGGCACTGCCTTCGGCAGCGCGGCGGCCGAGAGCAGCGAGAGCAGGGCGAGGGGCAGAATGAACGAGCCCAGGACGTGGATGCGATGCCGAAGCTCGACGACGAGGAATACGAGCACCAGCGCCCAGGAAAAAAACGACATGGCCTCATCGAAGCTGGTGAACGGCACATGGCCGGCCTCCATCATCCGGGTGAGCAACGCGGCCGTGTGGGAGAGAAACCCAATCGCCGTCACCCCGAGCGCCACCTTCGACAACGCTTCCGATCGCCGCAAGAGGTAGGCCAGGAAGAAGGCGGTGCCGCCAAGATACAGCCCCATCGTGGCCATCAAGAACATGACCGGCATCGCCATCTATCCTCGCAACTTTTCAGAGAAAACTTTCGTGCGCGGCAGACCGAATTATAGCGTCGGAAAAAGGGGGGAGTCAAGGAAGGTCGGGGTCAGCGCTCCTTCAGATAGTCCCGGAGCGCCTGCGCGGTGCTGGGGAAGGCGAGCTCTTCCCAGGGGATCGATTGGGGTCCGAACGTGCCGGCCTCCAGCGTCTCGTCCCCGGCGCTCGGCTCCCCGCCGACCGCCTCCGCGACGTAGACAATGATAATGACGGGGTGGTCAGGATAGGAATAGATGTTCAGCAGCCGGCTGATCCGGACGTCCACGTGGCTCTCCTCACGTGTCTCCCGAACGGCGGCTTGCTCCACAGACTCCCCCCGATCCACAAACCCGCCCGGGAACACCCATTTGCCATAGGCCGGTTCAATCGCCCGCCTGATCAACAGGATGCGTCCCTCCAGCGACACGATCGTCCCCACCGCCACCTTGGGATCCAGGAAAAAAATGAAGCCGCAGGCATGGCACACCAACCGATCCGGCTCGGACGCTTTGATGGATCGGCGCCCCAGCGCCCCTCCGCACTTCGGGCAGAACGAGTAGTCCGCTCGCTTCCATTGCTCAAATGTTTCGATGAGGGGATTCGGTTCCATTCCATTGCCCCGTCCGGCTGGCGGATCTTAGCATAGCTGACTCCCCGACCGAAACAGTGTGTCCACGGGTTGGACTTTCTCTCAGCGCGAGCGGTAGGATGCCGGCTCGGTTCGTGATTCTCTCGAGCACGATGACGGGTACCCTCTACATCGTCAGTACTCCGATCGGGAACCCGGACGACATCACCGTCCGGGCGGTCCGGATCCTGAACAAGGTGGCGATTGTCGCGGCTGAAGACCCGCGGTGTTCGCAGGCTCTCCTCGCACACCATGCGATCACCACGCCGCTGACGAGCTATCACGACCTCAACAAGGAGGAGAAAACCCAGGTGCTCATCCGACGTCTTGAGGAAGGCCAGAGCGTGGCGCTCGTCTCGGACGCCGGCACGCCGGTGATCTCCGATCCCGGGGCGTTTCTCGTGAGGCAGGCTCTCGCGTCCGGCATCCGGGTGGTCCCGGTCCCCGGTCCATCCGCCGTCCTGGCCGCGCTGTCGGCGTCAGG
>JBOHOM010000062.1:0-4488 GCA_050731075.1 Nitrospiraceae bacterium | reverse complement strand
GCGGACCGATCGGCTCAAATTCCAGTTCTGGCCCTTCGGTGACTGAGCGACGGCCGGCCCGAGCCCCGATGACGTGTCCCCGCCGTGTGGTCGGGCTGATGGCACTCGGTCTTGTGCTCTCCGGTTGCCCCCTCCAGTGGCAGAGAATCACGATCAACGAGACGATCAATCCGGAGGATATCACCTTCATCCGCGCCGGGGAGACCACGTTGTCCGAGGTCGTGGCGAAACTCGGCGCGCCCGACGAGATCTCTGACACGCGTGACGGCGCGGTTGCTCGCTACCGGTTCCGCGACGCCAGGTATTTCCGGGTGAATTTCGGGTACGCCGTGAAGTTCTTTACCCCGCCGGGGACCCCTGACGACATGGTGCTCGCCGGCGGGGGCACCGGGACCCACGAATTCCACGTGGTGTTCGACGCGAAATGGGTGGTGCAATACCACGCCTTCGCCCGCCATTTAAGCGCCTCGCAGTACAGGTTCTGGCCGTTCGATACCTGGCCGTTCTCCACCTCCCCCCTTCCCGGGGCAGAAGGCTGATCGCCTGGCGCGTTCAGACCTCCTGTTCCGGGCTCCGCCGTTGTCGCCGCGTGTTTGTCCCGCTATAATGGCCCGCGGTGACTGAGTTGCGACCGCAGAAAGAGAAACTCACATGAAGATCTCCTTCCACGGCGCAGCGCGCTCCGTCACCGGCAGCCGGCACTTGATCCAGGCCGCCAACACGCGCGTCCTGCTGGACTGCGGGCTGTTCCAGGGCCGTCGCCAGGAGCAGGACCGGAAGAACCGCGACCTGGGATTCGACCCCAGGGCCGTGGACGCGGTGCTCCTCTCGCATGCCCACATCGACCATTCCGGGGCGCTCCCCACCATGGCGAAATTGGGGTTCCGCGGACGGGTGCATGCGACCCAAGCGACCGCCGACCTGGCGAAGGTCATGCTGGAGGACGCGGCCAACATCCAGGCCAGCGACTGCAAGTACGTCAACTGGCGGGAGGGCCGGCGCGGGAACCAATGCCGCCGGCCCTTCTACGACGCCGGGGACGTCCTGGCCACGGTCAAACAGTTCGAGGCCGTCGAGTACGGTGATCCTGTCCTGATCGGGCCGAGGATCCGGGCCTCCTTCCACGATGCCGGGCATATCCTGGGGTCGGCAGCCATTCGGGTCGCGGTCAAAGAACGGGGAGGCTCGACGACCGTGCTCTATACCGGCGATCTGGGGCGCAAGGACATGCCGATCCTGCGGGATCCGGAGGGGCCGCCCCCCTGCGATGTGTTGATCATCGAGTCCACCTATGGTGATCGCCTCCACGAAGAGGTGGGCGCGGTCCTCAAAAAGAAGATTCGGAACCTGGTCACCTACGCCCTGGCCCACCGGAGCAAGATCATCGTGCCGGCCTTTGCCGTCGGGCGGACCCAGGAGCTCATCATGCGCGTCAAGGAACTGGTCAAGGAAGGGTTGGTCAAACCCATCCCGATCTACATCGATTCTCCGCTGGCGACCAAAGCCACCAAGGTGTTCCGGAACCATCCCGAATGCTTCGACGAGGAAACCTATCAGGCTCTCACCATGGAAGGGGACCCCTTCGCGGCCCGCTATATCCGTTACGTGTCCTCGGTCGAGGAAAGCAAGCGACTCAACACCATGAAGGGCCCGTGTATGATCATCGCCGCCTCGGGGATGTGCGAAGGCGGCCGGGTGCTGCACCACCTCAGGTACGCCATCGGTGACGAGGGGAACATCATCGCGATCGTGGGCTTTCAGGCCGAGCACACCCTCGGCCGTAAACTGGTCGAGGGGTGGGAGATGGTGCCGATCTTCGGAGAGCTGAGGCCCCAGCGCGCGCAGGTGGTGCGGTTCAACGGGCTGTCCGCCCATGCCGACCGCAACGACCTGCTGGCCTACGTCCGGGCGATCAAGCCCGCGCCGGCTAAAATCTTCGTGGTCCACGGGGAGGAGCGCCAGTCATTCGCGCTGGCCACCGCGCTGCGGACCGAGCACCGGCGCGCGGCGGTGGTCGTCCCTGACCCCGGAGCCACGTACGAAATATGAGGCGCCGACGGCGATGGCGGCCCGCCGAGTCCTCCGCCGAAGGGCTTCGGCCCCCGCAGGTGGAAGTCTTGGCGGAGGCGGGTGATGGACCCTGAACGAGGTCCACAAGGGTGTCGGCTTCCAACGTCGTCAGCGGCGACTCCGGGACAGTGAGCGAAGAACATTCAAACTGGATCGTTTCGACGGGGCAGGCCTGGAAGCTGTACGTGGCGGTTGCGGGTTTTGCAGGCTCGCTCCTCTGTTTTACGGTCGCGTTCTTCTCGCTTGGCACCGGCAGTGGACAGTTTCTGGGCCTGACCGCCTGTGGGATTTTCCTGGCTGGTGCGACGTTCGTGTGGATGACCGCCGTGCTTCGCTGTCCGCACTGCCTGGCCATGCTGGTCTGGACGATGGTGACGAGCCGCCCGCATACGTCATGGCTGATAGACCTGGCGGCGCTCGATCGCTGTCCCACTTGCGGCCGCCAGCTCACGAAATAGACACGGCCTTCAGGGGGAAAGGAAGATGCACGTTCGACGTCGGCTGGTTCCAGACCTGTGGCTCGATTGCCTGTTGGCGATCCTGACCGGATGGCTGCTGCTGGTTCCGGCGTCCGTCTCGGGAGCCGACCCGGCCGGAGCCGGCGCGACGGAGGAGCCGCGGCTGCGTGTCCGCGAGCTGGGCATCGTGGTCGGCCGGTATCAGCCCGGCCCGCTGAACGCCATCACGGACGTGGCGGGGGTGAAAGTGGGGCACCAGACCCTGATCCGCGGGCAGGGCGCGCTGAAGCCCGGGGAAGGGCCGGTCCGCACCGGGGTCACCGTCGTCGTCCCGCGCGATGATGTCTGGCGCAAGAAAGTGCCGGCCGGCGCGTTCGTACTCAACGGCACCGGCGAGATGACCGGCCTGGCTTGGGTAGCTGAATCCGGGTTTCTGGAATACCCCATCGCCTTGACCAGCACGCTCAATGTTCCGCGTGTGGCGAACGGGGTGATGAGCTGGATGATCGCCCGATACCCGGACATCGGAATCCGCGACGACACGCTCACGCCGGTGGTGGCCGAATGTGACGACAGCCGCCTCAATGACAGTCAGGGCCGGCACGTGTCGGAACAGGACGTCGTGACGGCGTTGGACGGCGCGTCGGGCGGACCGGTGGCTGAGGGGAGCGTGGGGGCCGGCACCGGCATGGTGTCCTATGGGTTCAAAGGGGGGATCGGGACCTCCTCCCGGCGGCTGTCAGAGGAGGACGGTGGCTACACGGTGGGGGTGCTGCTCAACGCCAATCACGGGCGACGGGAGGAATTAACCGTCGCGGGTATTCCTGTCGGACAGTTGTACGGCAAGGACGCTCGTGCGCCGCTCGCGGGAGGGGAAGGCTCGGTCGTCGTGATACTTGCCACCGATGCGCCGATAGATGCGCGTCAACTCGGACGGCTCGCCAAACGCGCGGCGCTCGGCCTGGCCCGGACTGGCTCCACGGCGCGTCACGGCAGCGGGGACTTCATGCTGGCCTTCTCGACCGGGAACACCGTTCCGCACTATCCGAAGGAACGCACGTTCGTCATGACGCACCTGGCCGACACTCATCTCAATCCCTTGTTGAGCGCGACGGTCGAGGCGACCGAGGAGGCGGTCCTGAACGCCCTGACCGCGGCCTCGACCATGGTGGGGAGGGATAACCGTCGGGTGGAGGCCATCTCGTTGCCCCGTCTGCGGGCCTTACTGGCCCGGGGTCGCTGATCCGGGAGAGCTCTCCCTGCCGCACACCGGACGACGGTTGCGGGCAACTTGCATTTTAGCCAGAGGCGCGTCTATGCTTCCCGCGGTCAGGTTCGGAGGGGCACGGCCATCGGTTGAGAACCGCGTGTAAGGGGGACCATGGGGGACTATCAGATCGGCGGCGGCTTGAAGCTGTTCACGGCGATTGAGAAGACCAGGGGTTTTTCGGAGTTTCTTCGCAGCCGGATGATCCAGGCGCTCGAGATGGAAGATCCCGCCGAGTTGCACTACCTCTTGGCACAGCTTGACGACTATCATTCGTTCATGTGGCGTTATTACAAGCAGCTGAGGACGCAGCGGGGCGAGCGGTCGGACCTTTCAGGCTAGCCTTCGCACGTTGTGAGACTGAACCGTGCTCACCGGCAAAGACACCAGGCTGCGATTCGCCGTGGCGGTCTCACGAGACTCCAGGGCGGCCCTGGCCGGCCGGGCCATCGCGCGGGCTGCGCGAAGCGGGCTGGGGCCTGGCGCGGCCGACCTGGCGTGCCTGTTCTTCTCCTCCCATTATGCCGAGCGGGCCGAAGAGCTGTCCGCCGCGGTCCACGAGGAGCTCGGGCCTCGCCTGTTGCTGGGGTGCACCGGAGAAGGGGTGATCGCAGGCACGGAAGAGATCGAAGGCACGGCCGCCGTGACCCTGTGGGCGGCACGGCTCCCGGGAGCCCATCTGACCCCCGTGCG
>JBOHOM010000061.1:0-1757 GCA_050731075.1 Nitrospiraceae bacterium | reverse complement strand
TGGTTATAGTGAGGGACATTTCCGATGAATCTTTGCCCCTCAAACCCGGTCGGTGCGGCGCGTTCACAGATGGACAGCCTCGTTGACAGGTATTTAAACAGCCTTCGCGTGGAGAGCGGCTTGGCGGGGAACACCCTGGAAGCCTACCGCAGGGACCTGCGCAAGCTGCAGGCGTATCTTGCGGCGACGGGCATGCACGATCCCGCGGGCGCCACGCGGCAGACGATGTCGGGGTTCTTCGGGCAGGTCAAACGATCGAGTCCCTCCCCGGCCTCGACCGCGCGCTGCATGGCGGCCCTCCGGGGGTTCTATCGGTTTCTGTGCAAGGAGCGTCTCGTGCGCGAGAACCCGATGATGCACCTGGGCCCGCCACGCCCGTGGGTCAAGCTTCCCAGGATCCTTACGCAGAGCGAAGTGACCACGCTGCTGGAGCTTGCCGGTGGATCGCGGCCTGAGGACCAGCGCGACGCGGCCATGATCGAGCTGCTCTACGCGACCGGCCTCCGGGTCTCCGAGCTGGTGAACGTGGAGCTCTCGCAACTGAACCTCGCGGTGGGGTATGTGCTGGCCTCCGGCAAGGGCGCGAAGCAGCGGGTGGTGCCGATCGGAGACCTCGCGCGGCGGAAGGTGGCCGCTTATTTGGAAACGGCCCGGAGCAGGCTGATGAAGACCAGGCAATCGCCGCACGTGTTCGTGACGCGGCGTGGGGGCAAGCTCACACGCCAGGGGTTCTGGAAGTTGCTCCGCGTCCGCGCGCGGAAAGCCGGACTCTCCAGGCCGATCACGCCGCACATGCTCAGGCACTCGTTCGCCACCCATCTGTTGGACCACGGGGCGGACCTTCGATCCGTCCAGGCGATGCTGGGCCATGTCAGGATCTCCACCACCCAAATCTACACGCATGTCGAGCGCGAGCGGCTGAAGCGCCTGCATTCGGCGTTGTTTCCGAGGAAGCAGCGCCGTCTCCCAAGGCGTGGCGCGTGACGGGTGAGCGCGTTCTTGGCGGTCGCGCGGTTGACAAGACCCGGTGGACTTGATACCATTCGAAACCATCCGCAACCATCTGGCCAACTTGAGAATTCGGGCGGATAGCTCAGCCGGGAGAGCGCTGCCCTTACAAGGCAGAGGTCACAGGTTCGATCCCTGTTCCGCCTACCAAACCGCGTGAGACGGGGGACTGCTTTCATCCTGGATGCCATTCGGAATCCGGACGGCATCCATGTTCTCATACAAGCCTATCCGGCGTGGGGCCGTCGTTCAGCCTGGTTTAGGACGCCAGATTGTCAATCTGGAGGTCGCGGGTTCAAATCCCGTCGGCCCCGCCATTTTTTACGGTACGGTGTCGTGGGACGTGAACCCGCGACCGGGGGTTCCGAAGGGGGTGTGCCCCCTTCGTGGAGAGCGTACGAGGGGGCTGGCCCCCTCAGTAGGAGCCGACGAGGCACGCGTCAGAGCCGAGTTGGCGACGGAGCGTGGTTCAAATCCCGTCGGCCCCGCCATTTTTTACGGTCGGGTGCGGTGCTCTCGGTGCAGGGCCGGTCCATCAGCGCAGGAGGAATGACGAAAGGGTAATGATGTTTCAATCCGGTCCCATGGGACTCGTTGGTTCGCTCGGGGCGGTTTCAAAGGTCGTTCTTCTGATTCTCTTCTTCTTCTCGGTCATTTCTTGGGCCATCATCCTGTACAAGTGGCGCGCGTTCCGTTTGAGTGATCAGGAGGATCAGCGCTTCCTGAGCGCCTACTCGCGGGCTCGGGAC
>JBOHOM010000060.1:0-12704 GCA_050731075.1 Nitrospiraceae bacterium | reverse complement strand
CATCCTCCTTGAGATCCTTCACCCGTGTCGCCGCAGCGACCCCGGCCTGCTTCACAATCTGAGCCGCGCTCGACCGGCCGATCCCATAGATATACGTCAAGCCGATGTCCACGCGCTTGTCTCTCGGCAAATCCACCCCGGCAATCCGCGCCATCTTCTCACTCCTCCGTGACGAGTGACACGTCACGCGTGACGAGCACAAGGATAGGGATCTGGCTCAGCGTCCCTGCGTCACCCGTCACGCGTCACCTGTCACGTTTGTTCATCCCTGCCGTTGCTTGTGTCGGGGATTCGCACACAAGACTCGGACCACACCCCGTCGCCGGATAACCCGGCACTTCGAGCAAATCGGCTTCACCGACGACTTCACTTTCATAACCCCACCCAGCTCCGAGTGACGAGTAACGACTCCCGAGCTTCGGACTCTACTCTCACGACTCGTGACTCATCACGCGTTACTTGAACCGGTACGTAATGCGTCCCCTCGTCAGATCGTACGGGGACAGTTCCACCGTGACTTTATCGCCGGGAAGGATCCGGATGAAGTGCATCCGCATCTTCCCGGAGATATGAGCCAGGATTTTGTGTCCATTCTCCAACTGGACGCGGAACATGGCGTTCGGCAGCGTTTCAGCCACCGTCCCCTGCACCTCGATGACGTCCTCTTTGGACATTAGTCCGTTGCTCTCATCCTCTCCCTGGATCTAGAGCTTTGTCAGGATCCGCGGGGGTCCGCTCGGCTGGATGGCGATCGTGTGTTCGAAATGGGCCGAGAGACTTCCGTCCTGCGTCACCGCAGTCCAGCGATCCTCCAGAATACGCACGCCGCTCCCCCCTACGTTGACCATGGGTTCAATCGCCAGCACCATCCCCACCTGCAGCCGAGGTCCCTGTCCCGGCTGCCCGTAGTTGGGCACCTGTGGGTCCTCATGCAACTGACGGCCGATCCCGTGCCCCACAAAATCCATCACGACTGAAAAACCTGCCGCTTCCGCATGACGTTGGACGGCGTGCGAAATATCGGAGAGCCGATTGCCGACGACCGCCTGCTCGATTCCCTTGTAGAGGGCTTCCTCCGTCACGCGCAGGAGCTTGGCCGCCTTGGGGTGAATGGCTCCCACCGCAAGGGTGACCGCGGAATCTCCGTAGAAGCCTTCCACGATGGCTCCCAGGTCCAGGCCGATGATGTCCCCCTGTCGGAGCACGCGTTTCGAAGGGATGCCATGGACGACCTGCTCATTCACCGACGCGCAGAGGGTGTTCGGATAGTTGCGATAGCCCTTGAAGGCGGGAACCCCTCCGCGCGATCGGATGAACTCTTCGGCCAGCCGATCCAGCTCCCCCGTCGTGATACCCGGCCGGACCTCCCTTTTCAACGCCTGGAGCGTCTCGGCGACCAGTTTGGAGGCCTTGGCCATGATCTCGATTTCCTCCTGAGTTTTCAGCTCAATGCTCATGCCAGGCCCTTGGCCGAGAGCAGCCCCATCAAACGCTGGTGAACCCCGTCGATCCGACCTGACCCGTCGAGCTCAGACAGAAGGTCCCGTTGGCGATAGTAGTCCACCAGCGGGGCAGTCTGCTGTTCATACACCGAGAGTCGGGCTTCCACCGTCTCCGTCTTGTCGTCGCTCCGCTGGACGAGTCCGCCGCCGCACCGGTCGCAGATGCCGGCGCGTCTGGGCGGGTTCAACTCGACATGAAAGACCGCCTGACACTTCGGGCAGCTCCTCCGCCCGGTCAGACGCCGGACCACTTCATCGCGGGGGACGACGACATTGACGACGCGATCAAGCCGTTCCCCCCTGGACCTCAGCAACTCGGCCAGTTCTTCCGCCTGCCGGATGGTCCGGGGAAACCCGTCAAGGAGGAAGCCTTTGGCGCACATCGGTTCAGCCAGCTTTTCCTTCACGATCCCGACCACTACCTCATCCGGCACCAGTTTTCCCTGATCCAGACAGGCCTTCGCCTGTAGTCCCAACGCCGTCTTGTTCTTGACCGCCTCCCGCAGGATGTCTCCCGTCGAAATCTTCGGCTGGTGAAACCGCGACGCAACCAACTCAGCCTGAGTCCCCTTGCCCGCACCGGGAGCCCCGAGAAACACTAATCGCATGGGGACCCTCAACCGCTCCGGCCCTTCAGTCGTCCTTTCGCCAGGAACCCTTCATAGTTCCTCATCAACATGTGCGACTCGATTTGCTGGGCGGTGTCCAGGCCGACCCCGATCACGATCAGCAGCGAGGTCCCTCCGAAATAGAACGGCACGTTCAGCTTATAGATCAGAAATTCGGGGATGACGCAGACCGCAGCCAGGTACAGCGAGCCCGCGAACGTGATCCGTGTCAGCACGTTATAGATATAGTCGGACGTCCGTTGCCCCGGCCGGATCCCCGGGATAAACCCGCCGTACTTCTTCATGTTGTCCGCCATGTCCACCGGATTCAGCACGACGGCGGTGTAAAAGAAGCAAAAGAACACGATCAGGCCGACATACAGGAGCGTGTATAACAACGAGCCCGGCGCCAGCTGAGCGCCCATCGATTTCACCCATGGATTCTCAAAGAACCCGGCGACCGTGGCCGGAAAGGCGATGATCGAGGACGCAAAGATGGGCGGGATGACGCCGGCCGTATTGATCTTCAATGGAATGTGGGTGCTCTGTCCGCCATAGACCCGTCTCCCGATCACACGTTTCGCGTACTGCACCGGAATCTTGCGTCGGCCGCTCTCCAGAAACACGATGGCCGCCACGACCCCCAGCATGACGAACACCAGGGCGACCAGGAGCAGAAAACTCAACTGTCCCACCTGATACAGGTCGAACGTCTGCGCGACGGCGCTCGGCAGCCGAGCCACGATTCCCGCGAAGATGATCAACGAGATGCCGTTGCCGATCCCACGCTCGGTGATCTGTTCGCCCAGCCACATGAGAAAGGCGGTGCCGGCCGTCAGGGTGATCACGGTCATCAGGCGAAACGGCCATCCCTTGTGCAGCACGAACGCGCCCTGATTCATGCCTTCGAGCCCGACCGCGATCCCGAACCCTTGGATCAGCGCGATGACAATGGTCCCGTACCGGGTGTACTGGATGATCTTTTTTCGTCCTCGCTCACCCTCTTTCGCCAGCTTCGACAGCTGAGGGATGACCACCGTGAGGAGCTGTAGAATGATCGACGCGCTGATATACGGCATGATGCCGAGCGCGAAAATCGTCAATCGTGACAGCGCGCCGCCCGAAAAGATGTCTAAAAAGCCGAGGAGCGATCCGCCGCGCTCCAGCAAGAACTTCGATAATTCCTCGTTATTGATGCCGGGTGTCGGGATGTGCGCCCCCACCCGGTAGACCGCCAGCATCGTCAGCGTAAAGGCAATGCGGGTGCGCAGCTCGGGAATCTTGAAGATGTTCTGGAGGCTTGCGACGAGCCGTTCAAACACCGCCGATCACCTCAGCTCTCCCGCCGGCAGCCTGGATCTTTTGCACCGCCGCCTTGCTGAACTTGTGCGCCCGGACGACGATCGGCCTGTTCACCTCGCCGAGGCCAAGGATTTTCACCAACCGGCTCTTCTCCTTCATCAAGCCGGAACTAATCAGGGTCTCAGGCGTCACCTGATCCACCGCCCCCAGGCCGGCCAGCGACTTGAGGTTCACGATCTCGTACTCGACGCGAAACCGGTTGGTAAATCCATACTTGGGGAGCCGGCGGACCAGCGGCATCTGGCCCCCCTCAAACCCGGGCCGTTTCCCGCCTCCGGACCTCGCCAGGAGTCCCTTGTGCCCCTTGGTGGCAGTCTTCCCGTGACCGGAGCCCGGTCCCCTCCCGATGCGCTTCCGTCGCTTCACGGCCCCTGCATAGGGAGCGAGTTCGTGTAACTTCATCCCGCGCTCACTTCCAGCAGATAGCCGACCATGGCGATCAGACCCCGCACCTGAGGGGTATCGGGGCGCTTGACGGTCTGGTGGAGCCGACGGAGGCCCAGCCCCCGCATCACGACCCGGTGCCGGAGAGGGGTCCCGATGAGACTCCGCTTGAGCGTAATCGACAATTCCCGGCCCGTCTGGGTGCTCGGCTTCACCATCATCCCACCTGTGCGACGCCGCTCCGGCGAAGCCGCGCCGTCTCCTCCGGGTCCCTCAGCTGGAGCAGGCCATCCATGGTCGCGCGCACGGTGTTGAACGGATTCCCCCGTCCCAGCGTCTTCGCGATGATATTGTGGGCGCCCGCCAACTCCACCACCGCCCGCACCGCTCCTCCCGCAATAATCCCGGTGCCGACCGACGCAGGTTTGAGCAGCACGTGCTCGCCCCCGAAGAGGCCGTGGACCTCGTGAGGGATCGTCTTATTCTTGAGGGGAACGTGCACCAGGTGCTTCTTGGCCTGTTCAACCGCTTTCGAGATGGCGACCGGCACCTCGGCCGCTTTGCCTTTGCCGACGCCGACCCAGCCTTGGCCATCCCCGACGACGACGAGGGCGCAGAAATTGAATCGTTTGCCGCCCTTGACCACTTTCGCGACCCGGTTAATAAACACCACCTTGTCTTTGAGACTCAGATCCTCAGGATTGACTCGCACGATGCCACGCTCCTCCCAGTTAAAACTTCAGTCCGTTCTCGCGCGACGCCTGGGCCAGCGCTTTGATGCGGCCGTGGTAGAGGCGGCCCCCCCGGTCGAACACCACGGCCTCGACCCGCACCGCTTTTGCACGATCGGCCAGGAGCTTGCCTACCGCCTTCGCAGCCTCGACGTTGGCCCCGGACTTGAGAGATTGACGCAACTGCTCGTCGAGGGACGAGGCCGCCGCCAGCGTGCGTCCGCTCGTGTCATCAATCAGCTGGGCATAGATATGGCTCTGGCTTCGATAGACATTCAGACGGGGACGGGCGGGCGTCCCGAAAATTCGCTGACGCACTCGCTGCTGCCGACGTTCTAACCTCCTGGTTTTCTCGTTGCGCGTCATCGGGCGTGGTTACTTTCCGGTCTTGCCTTCTTTCTTGCGCAGGACTTCCCCTTCATACCGGATGCCCTTCTGCTTGTACACATCCGGCGGCTTGATGCCGCGGAGATTCGCGGTCGCCTGACCGACTGTTCTCTTGTCAATCCCGCGGATGGTAATCACCGTCTGCTTCTCCACTTTCGCCTCCACGCCCGGAGGAAGAGCAAACACCACCGGATGCGCATACCCGACATTCAAGCTCACCGCACGCCCCTGGACCTGTGCCTTGTAGCCGACCCCGGTCATCTCCAGCGTGTGTTGATATCCCTTGGTCACACCCACGATCATGTTCCTGAGTTCAGCCCAGACGAGCCCGTGCAGGGCTCTCACCTTGGCATCGTCGGCTGAGCGCTTGACCTGTACATGGCCATCGGTCACCGCCACGGACACGTGTGGGGTCAGAGTCCATTCAAGTTGACCGAGTGGTCCCTTCACCGAGACTACCCGATCGGTCACCTGGACCTGAACGCCCGCGGGAATCGGAATAAGCTTTCGCCCCAGCCGCGACATCCTCCCCTTCCTTCCTTCTATTCACCTAGCGAGGCGGCTGGGCTGCCCCACGCCCTTCTACCAGACAAGACAGAGCACCTCCCCGCCAAGGCTCGCCCGCCGCGATTCCTGATCCGTCATCAGGCCTTTGGAGGTAGACAGGATGGTCAGGCCCATCCCTCCCATGACCGGCCTCACGTTCCGCCTCCCCGCGTAGACCCGCTTGCCCGGCTTGCTGATGCGGCGCATCCCGGTGATGATGGATTGCCCCTCTTCCAGATACCGCAGCCGGATTCGCAGTGTAGGGTGACCATCGGCAATCACCCGCTCGTACTCGCTGATGAACCCTTCGGCCTTGAGGATCCGGAGCAGTTCGGCTTTCAGCTTCGAAGCAGGAACGGTGACGGTCTCATGGCCACGTCGGGTCGCGTTCTGAATGCGAATCAACAGGTCAGCGATCGGATCGGTCATCATCGTCTGTGTCCACCTCTCACCAGCTTGACTTCGTGACGCCGGGGATCTCCCCGCGCAGGCTCAAAAAACGAAAGCAGATTCTGCACATCCTGAAGCGCCTGAGAAAGCCTCTGACGCGCCCGCACAGAGGGCACCGATTGTAGCCTCTCACCTTAAACTTCTGGGCAGCCGCCGCTTTGAGCCGCAAGGCTTTCCGTGACATGTCTTCGCTCCGCAGTGAGTAGCATGCAGCAAGTCGCGAGTCGCTTGAAGCTATGCGCTGTTCGCTGCCAGCTTATGTTCTGAACGGCATGCCCAGCTGGCGCAGCAACGCCTTCCCTTCGTCGTTGGTCTTCGCCGTCGTCACGATCGTAATGTCCATGCCGTGAATGGCCGCGACGCTGTCGTATTTAATCTCCGGAAAAATCAATTGCTCCTTGAGTCCCAGCGTGTAGTTCCCGCGCCCATCAAACGCCTTGGGGGACACCCCGCGGAAATCACGGATTCGCGGGAGCGCCACGCTGACCAGCCGGTCGAGAAATTCATACATCTGGTCGCTTCGGAGCGTGACTTTTGCTCCGATCGGCATGCCCTGACGGAGCTTAAACCCGGCGATCGCCTTTTTCGCCTTGGTGACGACCGGTCGCTGCCCGGAAATGACTCCCAATTCGGCGACGGCGCTTTCCAGCAGCTTGACATTTTGGATCGCTTCGCCCATGCCCACATTCAACACGATGCGGTCCAACTTCGGAACCTGCATCGGGTTCTTATACCCGAACTCCTTCATCAACGCAGGCACCGCCTGCTGGCGGTACGCGTCCTTGAGGCGCGGGACCGGGTGGGGGCCGCTCGGCTCCTTGCTCTCTTTCGGGGGTTGCGCGGCCGCCGGGGCCGCCTTCCTCGCAGCCGGCTTCTTCTCGGATCCCTTGTCGACCGCCGGTGTGTCAGCCTTCGCCATCATGTGCTCCGTCAAGCCGTCTCGAAAATTTCCTTGCACTTCTTGCAGACTCGAACCCGCCGCCCATCGTCCAGCCGCTTGATTCCGATACGCACCGGCTTCTGGCAGTTCGCGCAGAGGACCATCACGTTCGAGAGGGCCAGGGGCGCCTCCCGCTCCAGGATGCCGCCCTGCCGAGTCTTCTGGCTGGGCTTGGTGTGACGTTTGATGATGTTCAGCTTTTCAACGACCACCGTTCCATCCGCCAGGTGGAGGGAGAGCACCTTGCCGGTCTTCCCGCGCTCCCGTCCGGCAATGACCGTCACTGTATCGCCCTTCCTGAGTTTCGTTGCTGTCGCCTGTTGTTGCATCGTCTGCGGATCCTCGGCTTACAGGACTTCCGGAGCCAGCGAGATGATCTTCATGAATTTCTTCCAGCGGAGTTCTCTGGCCACCGGCCCGAAGATGCGGGTTCCGATCGGCTCTCCCTGCGCGTTGATGAGCACACAGGCATTCCGGTCGAACCTGATGTACGAACCGTCGTCGCGGCGGACACCCTTGGTGGTCCGCACAATGACCGCCCGGCTGACGTCGCCCTTCTTCACCGTCGCCTGTGGAATGGCCTCCTTGACCGCGACGACGACCACATCGCCCAGCGAACCATAACGGCGCTTGGAGCCTCCAAGAACATGGAAGCACATGACCTGCTTCGCGCCGGAGTTATCCGCCACATCGAGATAGCTGTAGTTTTGAATCATGAGGCTTCCTTACGAAGCGAGTAGCGAACAGCACACAGCGAATAGCTCCGGATTCTCAGCTGCTAGCTACGAGCTATTCGCTGCGAGCTACCAGCTATCATCACTCCGGCTGGCCCCGTTCCATAATCTGCACAACCCGCCAGCGCTTCTCCTTACTGATCGGTCGGGTCTCGATCAGCTTGACTCGATCGCCGACCTGACAGGAATTCTGCTCATCGTGCGCCTTCAGCTTGGTCACCCGGCGCATAAACTTGCGATAGACCGGGTGCGACACATAACGGTCAACGGCCACAACGACCGTCTTGTTCATCTTGTTGCTCACGACGTTGCCGAACCATTCCCGTCGTTTCCGGGTGCGCTCCGTCATGAGACTTGTCCCTTCCCTTGGCTCGTGGCCTTGCCTGCGGCGATGGTTTTCTGGCGCATCACTGTCTTGACCCGCGCCAGGTCCCGCCTAGTCTGTCGAACCCGCATTTGATTTTCGATCCGGCCGGTCGCAAGCTGAAATCGCAAGTTGAAGACTTCCTGCGTCAGTTGCCGTTCTTTCTCCGCCAACTCGGCCTCGTCCATGTCTCTGAGCTCCTTCATTTCCATCGTCTGGTTCCCTCTCAGCCAGACTGGTGCACAGGCGAGACCCCGCCGCGAGCTACAAACTTCGTCGCGACCGGCAGCTTGTGGGCGGCAAGCCGGAAGGCCTCGGTCGCGACCTCGCGCGTGACGCCATCCATCTCGTAGAGGATCCGTCCGGGCTTGACCACAGCCACCCAGAGCTCCGGGTTTCCTTTCCCCTTTCCCATCCGCGTCTCGGCCGGCTTCTTCGTGATGGGTTTATCCGGGAAGATGCGTGTCCACACCTGGCCACCGCGTTTGACGTGCCGCGTGATGGCGATTCGGGCCGCTTCGATTTGACGGCTCGTCAGGCGCCCGGGTTCCAAGGCCTTCAGGCCGTACTCACCGATCGTGATGCGCCCGCCCCGGTAGGCTTTCCCGCGCATTCGACCCTTCTGCATTTTCCTGAACTTGACTTTCTTCGGCGCCAGCATCTGTTCCTCGAGCCGTTCCCCGTGAGTCGTGATTCGTCAGAAGCGTTCAGTCTGTTGTGTCAGTTTAGTCCGTTTTGTCCGTTAACAGACCGAACCGACACAACGGACCTAACGGACCAAACGTTCAGAATACGGTTAACGAATCACGAATAACGTCTTCACCGGCGGTCGAAGGTGGACTCGGGTTTCTCGGGCTGCACAGGAGGAACTTCACCTTTATAGATCCAGGTCTTGACCCCGATCTGCCCCATCGTCGTATGGGCTTCCGCAAATCCATAATCGATGTACGCGCGGAGCGTGTGCAGCGGGACGCGCCCTTCGCGATACCACTCGGTCCGAGCAATTTCGGCGCCTCCAAGCCGCCCGGCGCAGGTCACCCGAATGCCTTGGGCGCCGAGCCTGAGCGCCGCAGCCACGCTTCGCTTCATCGCGCGGCGGAACGCCACCCGCTTTTCAAGTTGCACGGCGATGTTCTCGCTCACGAGTTGGGCATCGAGCTCGGGTTTCTTGATCTCCTTGACGGTGATGTACACCTGTGAGCCGTATTGCTTTTCAAGGGTTGCCTTCAGCTTGTCGACCTCCGCGCCTTTGCGCCCGATGATGATGCCGGGGCGAGCGGTATGGATAATCACCCTGGTCTGATCCCCCGATCGTTCGATCTCCACCTTGGAGACTCCGGCATGATAGAGCTTCTCCTTGACCATCTTGCGAATTTTGATGTCCTGATGGAGCAGCTTCGCGAAGTCTTTCCCCGCGTACCACCTGGAACTCCAGGTACGGGTGTAGCCCAACCTGTACCCCACCGGATGCGTCTTCTGTCCCATAGCCTCCCTGCTGGTCTTCGTTCGTCGCCGCCGATCGGTCACTTTCTCGGCGCAGCGTCGGGAACCGTAACCACGATCGTAATATGGCTGGTCCGCTTGTGGATCGAGTTGGCCCGGCCCATGGATCGTGCCCGAAAGCGTTTATACGTCGGCCCGCCGTCCACGTAAGCCTTCGTGATCAACATCGCCTCGCTGTCACCCATCTCTTTCTGCTCGGCGTTCGCCACCACAGACCGCAGCAATTTCTCCACCACTTTGGCGGCCGCGCGGGGGGTATACTTCAGCACCGTCAAGGCATGCGGAACTTCTTGCCCGCGGATCAGATCAACGACGGCGCGGGCTTTCCGCGGCGCGATCCGGACATATCTCAACACGGCCCTTGCTTCTGGCATCGTCAGAACCCCGTGACGCGTGACACGTGACCGGTGACGGGTGACAGATTAACCACTCTGATCTCCTCCCACTCGTAACGCGTCACCCGTCACGCGTTACTTGAGGGGGACCGCCTTTTCGGTTCTCACCGCCCCGTGGCCCTTGAAGAATCGAGTCGGCGCGAACTCGCCCAGTTTGTGGCCGACCATGTTTTCCGTGACGAACACGGGGATAAACTTCTTCCCATTGTGGACCGCGAGCGTATGTCCAATCATGTCCGGTATCACGGTGGACCGACGGGACCAGGTTTTGATGATCTTCCGGTCCTTTGATGCATTCATCTGCTCGATTTTCTTGAGCAGGTGAGTGTCCACAAACGGCCCTTTGCTGACTGATCTGGGCATGACGGATTCCTCAGGCCGTCCTTTCTATCGGACACCCTTCTTACGCCGCGCGATGATGAACTTGTCCGTCGCCTTGTTCTGCCGGGTCTTGTAGCCCTTCGTCGGCAGCCCCCACGGGGAAACGGGATGAGGGTTACCCTGCCCTGACTTGCCTTCCCCGCCTCCATGAGGATGATCGACGGGATTCATCGCCACGCCCCGCACATGCGGCCGCCAGCCTCGCCATCGAGAACGCCCGGCTTTCCCGACGGTCTCATTTTCATGATCCAAGTTGCCGACCTGTCCCACTGTCGCCATGCAGGCCCCCAGGATGCGCCGCATTTCTCCGGACTTCAAACGAACCTGCACATAGGCATCGTCCCGCCCCATCACCTGGGCAAACCCCCCGGCGCTTCGAATGAGCTGCCCGCCTTTGCCGGGTTTCAGCTCGAGGTTATGGATCGTGGTGCCCAAGGGCATCTGTGCCAACGGCAGCGCGTTCCCCGGCTTCACCTCCGCGCTAGGGCCGGACTGGACCGTGTCTTTCACGGCCAAGCCTTGCGGGGCCAGAATATATCGCTTTTCCCCGTCGACGTAATGAAGGAGGGCCAGCCGAGCCGACCGGTTCGGATCATATTCGATCGCCACAACTCGTGCCGGCACCCCCACTTTGTCCCGCTTGAAGTCGACCCGGCGGTACAGGCGCTTGTGCCCGCCACCGCGAGCCCGGACCGTCATGGTCCCGTCATTGTTCCGCCCGCCGGAAGACCGACGGGATTCCGTCAGACTCTTTTCCGGTCTCTTCTTCGCAAGATTCTCGCCGGTCACGGCCGTCATGCCCCGTCGTCCCGGCGAAGTCGGTCGATATGCTTTCAATCCCATGGTCCTTCCCGTCCAGGCTATAGGCGATGGGCTATGGGCTATAGGGTTCCTCTTGACCTATCGCCGGGGACCCGTTGCTCCGAGATTGCAACGGGCGCCCCTCGCGCCTCTAGCCTGAGAGCGTCGTTAGACGCCCTCATACATCTCTAGCTTTTCGCCTTCCTTCAACGTCACGATGGCCTTCTTCCAATCAGGCCGCTTGCCGGCGAACCGGCCCAGCCGCTTGAGTTTCCCCATCACGTTCATAACGTGCACGCGCTCGACCCTCACCTTGAGCACCGACTCCACTGCCTGCTTGATCTCGATGCGGTTGGCATCCCGACGAACCAGGAATCCGACCTTGTTCCCCTTTTCACGCATCGCCGTGATCTTCTCGGTCAACAGCGGCCGCAGCAACACATCGTAGTGCCCTCGCTTCATGACCAGACCTCCTGCACTCGCAGCAACTCACGTTCCGGAATCACGATCGAGTCGTGCCGCAGGACGTCGTAGACGTTCAGTTCCTCCGGCTTGATCAGCTTGACCTCGCGGAGATTCCTGGCCGCTCGTTCCAGGTCAGTGCGGCCCTCGCCGATGACGATGAGCGTCCTGCCCGTCAGTCCCATCTGAGCCAAGACCTTGGCCAACCGCCGCGTCTTCGGCTCTTCCAGCGTGAGTGCCGACACCACGACAATGCCCCCGGCCGCAAGCTTGGCGGACAGGGCGCTCTGGAGAGCAGCCCGGTATTTCTTCTTCGGGAGCGAATAGGCATAGCTGCGCGGCCGCGGACCAAACACCACGCCGCCATGGCGCCAGATGGGTGACCGAATCGAGCCGGCGCGAGCACGCCCGGTATGCTTCTGTTTCCAGGGCTTTCGCCCGGACCCGCTGACTTCTCCCCGTCTCAGCGTTGACGCGGTCCCTTGCCGCGCGCACGCCTGCTGCATCACCACGGCTGTGTGGACCAGCGGACCATCCGCCTCCACACCGAACACACCCTCATGAAGCTCGACCGACCCCACCTTGCGTTTATGGATATCCAGGACGTCCACGGTCGGCATGCGCTATCCCTTCCTGGACTTTCGGACCACCACGACGCTGCCGGTCGGGCCGGGGACCGCCCCGCCCACGAACAGCAGATGTTCCTCCGGGCGGGTCTCCACAACCCGTAACCGCTGGATCGTCACTCGTTCACTGCCCATGTGGCCGGGAAGGGTCTTATTTTTCCAGACCCTGGAGGGAAAGGAGCTGCTCCCGATGGAGCCAGGAGCCCGATGGAACATGGACCCATGGGTCTCGGGTCCTCCACGATAATGGTGGCGTTTGATCACGCCCTGGAACCCCTTCCCTTTTGACACGCCCTCCACATCGACCTGATCACCCTTCTGAAAGAGATCCACGTTGAGCACTTGCCCGACCTGAGCCTCTCCGACCTTCTTGAACTCCCGCAGCCAGCGACCGGGGGGAACCTGGGCGGCCTTCAGATGTCCCAACGCCGCCTTCCCAAGCTTCCGTTCCGCCACTTCCCCGAACACGAGCTGCACCGCCTCGTAGGCGTCACGTTCGCGCGTCTTCACCTGCGTCACGCGGCAGGG